>JANMTH010000251.1:0-5240 GCA_031390305.1 Thermoflexaceae bacterium | reverse complement strand
CCTTGCTCTTCCTTGACATCGACAACTTCAAGGCCGTCAACGACGAGTTCGGCCACCATTCCGGGGACGACCTGCTGCGTGCCGTGGCGGGCGCCATCAAGTCGGTTACGCCCGAGGGCGGGATGCTCGCCCGTCTCGGGGGGGACGAATTCGCCATCCTGCTCGAGGGCCACGATCTGGCTACGGCGGCCGGACTCGCCGAAGAGCTGCGCATCCGGATTCGCAACGAGCGGGCAGTGTTGAACGGGCACAGCGTGGCGGTGACGGCGAGCATCGGCATCGCACTCATCCCGGCACACGGGCGGACCTCCCAGGAGCTGTTGATGCACGCCGATCTGGCGATGTACGAAGCGAAGGAAGACCGTGACAGCGTCCACGTGTTCTCGCCCGACTCGGACTACGGTGCGGGGCTGACGGAACGACGTCTCTGGGAAGACCGCCTGCGCAGCGCCATCGAGCACGACCGGCTCGTGCTCTTCGCACAGCCCATCATCGGGCTGCACGACTCAGGAGAGCAGTACGAGTTACTGGTCCGGATGCACTCCGAAGATATAGTGCTGATCGCACCGACATCGCTGGCGGCGGCCGCCGTGGCGCGGAACGAACTGCTGGTCCGGATGGCCGGCGAAGACTCGGGGTTCATCGCTCCGGGAGCGTTCCTGCCAACGGCTGAACGTTCCGGCCTCGTCCACCTGCTCGACCGTTGGGTGTTGAAGGAGGCGATCCGGCTAATCGCGACGTACAACGCGCCGGGCCGGCCCCTCGCCCTGGCGGTGAACCTCTCCGCCCGCTCACTGAAGGACGAAAGCATAGCCCAGCTGATCCTGACCGAGATCGGACGGACGGGCATCGACCCCGCAGCGCTCATTCTGGAGATTACGGAGACGGCTGCGATTGCGGACATCGACGAGGCGTGGCGGTTCATCGAGCCCCTGAAGCGACTGGGCTGCCGATTCGCGATCGACGACTTCGGCGTCGGGTTCGCTTCTTTCAACTATCTCAAACATCTGCCGGTGGACCACGTGAAGATCGACGGAAGCTTCATCCGCAACCTCGCCCACGACCCCCAGGACCGACACCTTGTGCGAGCGATGGTGGAGGTGGCGCACGGGTTGGGAAAGCGTGCTGTTGCCGAGTGCGTCGAGGACCGTGAGACGCTGGAGATCTTGCGGGAGTTCGGTGTGGACTACGTCCAGGGGTTCCTGCTGGGCCGTCCCGGTCCAGTAGAAGAGATGCTCTCCGCGGCGCAAAGACGCCTGGAGGCCGCCTGAGCCGCCGTCGCTGAGGCATCAGGACGCCACGGAATCGCCGCCCTACCCCTTCGCTGTGAGGATCGCTTCCGCGTCTTTGCGGCCGGTGGTGCCGCCGGGGCTCATGGCGGATTGCGAGGTGCCCATGAGGTAGGCCTTGCCGACGGGGCCATCCGGGCCCTGGCGGATGATGTTCATCACGCCGAGGGCGACGTCCTCGGCGCGCATGCCCTTTTCGGCGATGGGGACGGAGACGGCGCGAAGCATCGGCGTATCGGTGGCGCCGGGGCAGACGGCGTTGACGCGGATGGCGAGCGGCTTCAGTTCGAGCGCCCAATCTTCGGTGAGCCGCCACTGGGAGAACTTCGCGCAGTCGTATCCGGTGGCGGGCGAGGTGGTCTGGTAGTAGCCGGCGTGGACGTGCTCGGTGATGACGTTGATGATGTTGCCGCCGCCGGCCTGCTTCATGGCGGGGACGGCGGCGAGGCCGCAGTAGTAGGCCCCGAAGGCGCCGATGGCGATGGAGCGCTCGAAGTTCGCGGTCTGGGTGTCCCAATCGCCGTGGGTAAGGGCGCAATCGATGTAGACGGCGGCGTTGTTCACGAGGACGTCGACACGGCCGAGGTTGCCGAGGATCTCGGCGAAGGCACGGCGCACCTGGTGCTTGTCGGAGATGTCGCAATCCATGGCGAGGGCGGTGCGGCCGAGGGCACGGACCTGGCGGGCGGTTTCGGCGTTGTTGACGGCGTCGATATCGAGGAGGGCGACGTTCGCGCCCTCTTCGGCCATGGCGATGGCGATCGCGCGGCCGATTCCGATGGCGGACCCGGTGATCACGGCGACCCTGTTTTCGAGCAACGGCATGGCGGATAGCCTCCCTGGCGGCGGATGTTAGCGTTCGAACTCGATGGGGAGTTCCCAGCAGGTGTGGATGTCGTTCGCCCAGCGGCTGAAGATCGAAGGCGCCGCGCCAGGCTTCAGGCGAAGGCCTGGCAGCTCGGCGAGGAGTTGGCGCGAGGCGAGGACCGCCACCTCGAGGAGAATCGCGTAGAGCGACCGTGGGCGGTCTTCGGGAATGGCCGGGTGGCGCGAGGGCCGTCCGATGCCGACCGTGACGCCCGCGGCCAGGCCGTCGGCGCGATACTGGCCGCGGGGTTCGCGGTAGCAGAGGTCGCGGCGATCGACGTCGAACGTCTCGGGCTGGGTGAAGACGCGGTCGTCACGATTGGCGGCGGCGGCCGAACACATGACGAGCGCGCCTTCGGGGATGAGGCGGCCGAAGCGTTCGACCTCCTGGCGGGCATAGCGCTTAGCGTGGAGGACCGGGGTCGAGTGGCGGAGGGTCTCCTGCCAGGCGCGCTTTACCATCCGCTCCTCGTTGTGGCGGACGAATTCGAGCTGATCGGGGTGGGTGAGGAGCTGGAACCACATGTTCGCGAGGCCGCCGCGAAGGGTCATGCCGTCGCCTTCGAGGATGGTGGCGACCACGTCTTCGGGGGTAGTGGGCTGGCCATCTTCCGGTTCGAGGGTGGCGATGGCGGAGACGATGTCGCCGGCGGGTTTGAGGCGGCGTTCGTTGAAGAGTGGCCGGATGAGGGCGCTCATCGCGGCCATGGCCTGCTTGCCGGCCAGTTCGCGCGATGGGTTGAAGTGCCAGCCATCCATCATCGTGCGGTAGTGCACGGCGAAGGTTGCGGTGTCGGCGGCGGGCAGACCGAGGGCGGCGGCGAGGAGCTGGACATCGAGTTTCTCGGTGAAATCGGCGACGAGATCTCCCCCGCCCTGGGATTTAAGCGCCGCCGCTAGATTCTGGGTGACGAGGGGCGCGGCCCGCTCGACGCCAATGGCCCACGCCCAGAGCACGGGAAGCTCCTCGCGGAGGTCTCGGCCGAACCCCTCGGCGTGGTAGCACCAGAGCTTCGGGCGAGTCTCGAAGTTCGCTTCGTCCTGGAAGATCGAGGTCACGTCGTTGTAGAGAACGACCCAGTCGGCGTTTTGGGACCAATCGCGGTAGAACGGGTAACTGTCGCGCAGGATTTTGAGGGAGGGATAGGGGTCGCGCAGGAACTCCTCGGAGAGGAAGACGCGGCCGTTAATGAGGGGCGTGGCTTCCTGAACGCGCTGGCGCTGGTAAACCTCGTAGGAACGATAGTGTCCGCCGACGCCGCCGAGGGGCTTGATCGCGACGCCGTTGCGGCCGGGCGCGACCGTGCGTTCAGCGGGTGGACGGGGTGCGGTGGTCATCGTCTTCCCTCGAGACAGGGTGGTTCGTATCTGGTGGGGACCACGTTCAGTCGGCGTCGAAATCGATCCAGAGGGAACGGATGGCGCCCTGGCCGACGGGCGCGAGGCTAACGCCGTCGATGTCCATCTGCTGCTTTTCTCGATTGATCCGCGGATTCTTGAGGTGCTTGAGGAGCACCTGTGAGCCGAGGATCGTTTCCTGGACGGAGATCCAGGCGCCGGGACAGAGGTGGGGCCCGACGCCGAAGGCCATGTGGCTGTGCTTGCCCTCCGCGTCGTAGCCGTTGCGAATGAGCTTCCCGGTGTAGAGGTCAGCGCGGAAAATATCGAAGGTATCGGGGTCCTTGAAGATGCGTTCGTCGTGGTTGGCCGAAAAATCGATGCAGTTGACGAGTGAACCGGAGGGGATCGTCTCACCGTGCATCGTGATGTCGTAGCTGGTGTGGCGGGGCTGGCCGCCGATGGAAGAGGAGTGGCGGAGGGCCTCGTGGATGGCGGCCTGGAAGAGTTCGGGGTCTTTTTCGACGGCCTGGAACTGCGAGGGGTTCTGGAGGAGGAGGTACCACATGTTGAGAATCGCGCCGCGCGTGGTCTCTCCGCCACCGCCGACGATGAGGGCGATGTTGGAGGTGACCTCTTCGAAGGAGAGCCAGTCGCCATCGATTTTGGTGCGGCTGAGCTTGGAGATGATGTCTTCGCCCAACACGGCGCCGTCGTTGTCGTAGAGGTAGGTGGGGTTGGTTCGGCGTTCGGTGACGAGGTCGCCGACGTAGTCTTCGAGGTCCTGGCGGGCCTGGAGGCCGAGGTGGGCAGTCTCTGAGCCGCCGAGGCCGCTCATCATGGAGTGGTACCAGTAGAAGAAGCGGTCCTGGGCGTCTTCGGGGAAGCCGAGCACCTGGCAGACGACGCGGATGGGGAACTCGTTGGCGAAGGCCTGGCCGAGTTCGATCGTGCGCTGGCCCGTGATCTTCCGCTCGATGAGGCCCGAGGCGACGGGGCCAGCGAAGCGCATGATCATCTCGCCGGCGAGGCGTTCGATGGCCGGGATGCGGGAGGCGAGGCTGTTGCCGACGAGATGCTGGCCATAGAGGTTGCGGCGGCGGCGGTGTTCGACGCCGCTCAATTCGAGCTGGGTGTTCCCAAGAACTCCGCTCGACGAACCTTTGGGGATGGTGTTGAAGCCCTCGTCATCCATGTATGCGGCGGTCACGTCGTCGTAGCGGGTGAGGTAGTAGCAGTTGTGGAGGCGGTCGTGGTAGACGGGGTAGTGGTCGCGCATGATCCGCCAGTAGGGGTATGGGTTCCGCATGTATTCGAAGCTATCGAAGATGCGGGGGTCGAGGAGGGGCGTGCCATCGGGGGCGTGGCCCATATCGAAGGCGGCGCCGGACGGCATCAGCGGGATTTCAAGGGCTTCGATGGTCGCGAGCGTCATACCGGGGTGGGACCTCCAGCCAGGGGCGAGCGTATGGGACCCGAAGCTACCATTTGGCGTGAGGCCCGTAAAGGTTGGCTGGTCGTCCAACCAGTGCGGACTCTGGCTACAGTGAGCATGCGGGCGTTGCGCCCTCGGCCCCCGGCCCCTCTTCCAGTGCGCTGGGCGAGGGGAGACCGGATCCGGAGGGGTCGATCGGGGGTTGCAGGCTTGCGGAATGTAGCATCGGGAGTCGTGACGCGGTTAGCTCTGTTCCTTGCCCGTGAACCAGTTTTCGGGGCGGAAGGTAATGAGGTCGCCCATGAGCGGGT
>JANMTH010000261.1:0-9839 GCA_031390305.1 Thermoflexaceae bacterium | reverse complement strand
CTTCGACTTCAGCGACTCCGCACCGATCACCGTCGAGGCGCGCGAAGACCTCTCGGCGGTCGAATCGACCGGCAGCTACGCGGTCCACACAGCCGGCGCCAGCTACGCGCTGACCTACGGCCGCTACCGCGTCTCCCGGTTGGCGGGGAGTGCGCGGGCGGCGGCCCGTGTCCGGGTCGCGGCGGTCGTCGCTTCGCCCGTGGCGCGCTTCGACATTCGCTTCAAGCTTCTCGACAACGACGTCATCCGCTCGCTCACCGGGCCGTATCCGGTGCTCGTCGCCGAGGCCTGCCCGGGCAATCCTGGCCAGCTCTACCCGGCGAGCGCGGGCGGCCAACGGCCCGGCGCCCGTACGCGCCCGCTCGACTTCGCGGTGTCGGCGGGGAGAGCGGCGACCGTTCCCCATGCCCGCCAGCTCACGGCCTCGATCAACGCGCCGGCCCAGGCCCTCGCCTTCGCCGCCGACCAGACGGTTGAGGGCGACGTGCCCCTGCGCCAGGGCGGCGTCTTCGTCGTTGTCGCGACGAACGGTTCGCGGATGGCCGTGCAGGTGACAGCCTGCACGCCGAAGCCGTTCTTCGGCTGCTGAAGGCGAAAGGTCTGCGTATAGTTGGTGCCATGACATCGATTGCCGCGCGGCGGCTCGAAGAACAGGTGCTGGCGTTGCCAGCGAGAGAGGCGCTCGACCTCGTGGAACGGGTGCGAGCGAAGCTGCGCTCGGGGGACTCCGAAATAGCGGCGGAGCCGACCATTCCGCCCCTCGCGGGTCGCGTCCGGGCCGCCGACTTGCCGGTGCTCGAAGGACAAGGAAGTCCGCCGGACGACGCTGAGGTGAAGCGCTGGCTCGAGGAGCGGCGCCAGGAACGGTTCGGTTAGGTGCGGCTGCTCTTTGACACGAACGTGGTCCTCGATGTCCTCCTCGCGCGAACTCCCTGGCTCATCGACTCGCGGCCACGCTCCGCGGCGACGCTTAGGCGTCCCCTACTCCATCTCGCCCCAGTTGCGCCCTTGCTTCAGGTCCACCTTGAGCGGGACCGCCATTTCGACGCTGGCGGGCATCAGGCGGACCGCGATCTCCTTCACGGCCTCGGTCTCTTCGGCCGGGCATTCGAAGATCAGTTCGTCGTGCACCTGGAGGAGCATCTTGCTGTGAAGGCCGCGTGCCGTGAGTTCGGCGTCGACGCGGATCATCGCGACCTTGATGATGTCGGCCGCCGCACCCTGGATCGGCATGTTGATCGCCTCCCGTTCGGCCGCGCTCCGCACCTGGAAGTTCGAGCTGTGGATGGCGGGGAGGTAGCGCCGCCGCCCGAAGATCGTCTCGGCGAAGCCTTTTTCCCTGGTCAGCGTCAGCGTTTGCTGCTGCCATTCGGCGATCCCGGGGAAGCTGTTGAAGTAGCCGCGAATGAAGGCGTCGGCCTCCTCACGCGTCATCCCCGTGCGGCTCGCGAGGCCGAACTCGCCCATCCCGTAGGCGATCCCGAAGTTCACCATTTTCGCCGTATCCCGCATCTGGCGGGTGACGTCCGAAGGCTCGACCCCGTAGACCGTGGCCGCCGTCGCGCGGTGGATATCCTGGCCGGCCCGGAACGCTTCGACGAGACCGCTATCGCCGGTGACGTGGGCGAGAACGCGCAGCTCGATCTGGGAGTAGTCGGCGGCCACCAGCCAGGGGTCGTCGAAGTGGGCGGCGACGAAGGCCCGCCGGATCTCCCGCCCGCGGTCTTCGCGCACGGGGATGTTCTGGAGGTTCGGGTTGTTGCTGCTCAGGCGGCCGGTCGCGGCCACCGTCTGTTGGAAGTCCGTGTGCACCCGGCCGTCCTCGGCGACCGTTGCCGGCAGGGCGTCGAGATAGGTCGATTTCAGCTTCGTCAGGCCGCGGTACTCGAAGATCAGGTCGATGATCGGCGCTACGGACCGGAGCGATTCGAGCGCACGCTGGTCCGTGCTGTAGCCTTGGGTCGTCTTCCGGCTCTTGGGCAGTCCCAGTTCCTTGAACAGGATGTCGCTCAGTTGCTGCGGGCTGCCGATGTTGAACTCGTGGCCGACCATCGCGTAGATCTCCCGCTCGGCGATCGCGATCTCGCCCGTCATCCTGAGCGACATATCACGGAGGACCGGAATATCGAGCGCGATCCCTTCGTGCTCCATCCGGAAGAGCACCGGAACGAGGGGAAGCTCCATCTCCGCGAACAGCGGCCACTGGCCCCGTTCGTGGAGATGGCTCTCTAGCTGCGGACGAACGCGGAGCAGCATCTCGGCCTGCTGGCAGGCGTACTCAGCGACGCGGGCCATCTCGACCTGGGCGAGCGGAATCGCTTTGCGTCCGGTCCCGGTCAGGCTAGAAAGGCCAACCATCTCGAACTGGAGGCGCTCGGCAACGAGTGATTGGAGCGTCGAGGAGGTTTCGCCGAGAAGAAACGCCGCGATCCCTACATCGAAGCTGGCGCCCTCGAGTTCGACGCCGTGCCGGGCGAGCATGTGCATCAGGTACTTCGAGCCGTAAGCCGTCTTATCGATCGACACGTCGGCCAGCAGCGGCCCGAGTGTGTCGAGGACCTCGCGGAGCGGGAGCTGGGGCGTGGGATTCTCCAGGCTCGGGGCGTGGCCGACGGGGACGTACCATCCCGTTCCCGTGGCCGTGGCGAAGGAGAGGCCGAGGATGATCGGATGCGTTGCGTCACCGGCGGCGGAAAGCCCCGCGATGGCGAACGAACCCGCCGCCCGGAGCTTCGTGGCGAGGCCCGCCAGCTCCTCCGCCGTGGATATCGTCGCGTACGTGGAGTCGATCTCGCCCTGCGCCTGCTTTTCGGCCGTCGGTTGCGAACCGAGCACCTCCTGTAGCCGCTGCGAGAGCATCCGGAATTCGAGTTCGCGGAAGAGTTTCAGCACCCGCTCCTGGTCGTATTCCTGGACGCGGCAGGCGTCGAGGTCGAATTCGATCGGGAGGTCGGTGTGGATGGTGACGAGTTCCTTGTTCTGCCGCGCGATCTCCTCGCCGTCGATCAGCTTCTGGCGGAGGGCGGGCTGTTTCACGAGCTGAACGCTCTCGTAGATCTGCTCTACCGCGCCGAACTGGCGGATCAGATCCGTCGCCGTCTTTTCGCCGATCCCCTTGATGCCCTCCACGTTGTCGCTGGTGTCGCCCTTCAAGGCCTTGTAGTCGATCATCAGTTTCGGCGAGAATCCCCACTTCTCGGCCGCTTTCGGCTCGTCGTATTCGACGGTGTCGCGCTGGTAGGGGCGAAACATGAAGAGCTTCACGTTCGGGCCGATGAGCTGGACGAGGTCGGTGTCCAGCGTCGCGATGTAGACCTCCAGGCCCGTGGCCGCAACCTGCTCCGCGATCGTGCCTGCGACATCGTCCGCTTCGAATCCCTTGAGTTCGTAGATCGGGATGTTGAAGGCTTCCAGCATCTCCCGGACGCGCTTCATCTGAACGAGGAGTTCGGAGGGCGTTTTGCGGCGGGTCGCTTTGTAGGCCTCGCTCGCTTCGTGCCGGAAGGTGGGGCCGCCGAAGTCCCAGGCCGCGCAGATGTGCGTGGGCTTGAGGATGTCGAGCACCCGGATCAGCGTCTCGGCGTAGCCGTGGGTGGCGAAGGTGAGTTCGCCCTTCGAGGTCATCAGCGGCCTGTCGCTGTTGGCGAAGGCGAAGAAGGCGCGGAAAAGAATCCCGTGGGAATCGAGGATGACGAGGCGCGGTTTCTGGTTGGTAGCGGGCACGATGGCAGTATACGGCGGCGAAGGCGGCATGTTAGACCGTACGGCCAACGCTCCGAGTCAGGCGGGGTTGAACTCGCTACACTGAGGAAGGACTACCGGAGGGGCAAAGATGACCGAGCGAGTCGGCATTGGCGAGTTGCAGGCGCACCTCAACGACTACGTAGATCGAGCCGCGGTTGGTGAAGAGATTGTGATTACCCGGCAAGGGAAGGCGATTTGCCGGCTGGTACCACGCGGGCCCGAGGCGCCGACCGCACCACAACCCTACGACGGGAGGCTCTGGGCGCTCGTACAGGCGGGAAAAGCTTCGTGGAGCGGGAAGCGATTGCGGCCCGCGAAGCCGGTCACAATGCGGTCCGGTCCGGGTATCGCCGACTTGATCCGGGAAGAACGTGAGGGGCGCGAGGATCGAATCCTTGATGCCATCTACCAGAATGACGCCGTACCTCGACAGTAGCGCATTCGCAAAGCGGTACTTGATCGAACCAGGGTCACCGGGCGTCGGCGAGCTGGTCGTTGCGAGCACCGTGGCGATTTCCATTCTTGGCCGGCCCGAAGTGGCGAGCCTGCTGGAACGCGCCGCAAGGGATAGGCGTGTCACGCGCCGCGCTGCCGATCGCCTTCAACTCCGGTTCGATCGCGACTGGAAAGACGCCTTCGTACTCGGCTTCTCCAGTTCGCTCGCGGAAAGCGCCGCCCTTCTCGTGCGCCGCCACGTTTTGGCCGGGGCGGATGCCGCTCACCTCGCCACCGCGCTTGAGCTTCACCGGGAGTTGGTGACGGCCGAATGGCTACGTTTGATGCGCGCTTGTGGGTCGCGGCGAGGACGGAAGGACTGGACGTTTGGCCGCCCGACCTTCTGCCCTAACGGCCTCCGCCCGCCACCCGCGCGGCCCAGTCCCGCAGCGCCCACTCCGTCGAATCGAAGCCGAGTTCGCCCCAGGGGATCGTTTCGTGCGTGAACCAGGCCACCTCGCTGGTTTCGTGCCCCGCCGAAGCCTCGGAGACCGCCTCCGCTTCGAAAACGATGAGGACGACGCCCGGGTCCGGCCGCGTGTACACGCCCGAAAGGCGTAGGTTCGTGACCTCGAGGTTCGCCTCTTCCATCGTTTCGCGCATGGCCGCTTCTTCGGCCGTCTCGCCGACATCCATGTAGCCGCCGGGGAAGACCCACGTCCCGATACGCGGGTCGATGGCGCGGCGGACCAGGAGCACGGCCCCATCGGCCCGGATCGGCAGGGTGGCGGCCACGGGCCGGGGATTGATGTAATGGATGAAGCCGCAGCCGATGCAGACGAGCCGCCGCTGACGGTCGCCCTCCGGTACCGCCGTCGAGAGGCGCTCGCCGCAGTGCATGCAGTAGCGGCTGAAGTTGTGCGGGTGGGAACTCATCGCGCGGTCACGTTCGCATGCTCGCCGGCGCTTCGGCCTGCCGCAACCCGAGCGATTCCGGGCCCTCGATCCACGCTTCTCCGTCCTCCCAGACCTCTTTTTTCCAGACCGGGACACGCTTCTTGATCTCGTTCACCAGCCAGTGGCCACCTTCGAACGAAGCCGCCCGGTGGCCGCAACTGACAGCGATGAGCAGGCTCGTCTCGCCGATCTCCAGTCTCCCGGTGCGATGGAGCACGGCGCAATCGACCAGGCCGAAGCGTTCCAGGGCTTCCTCCGCGATTTCGCGCATCACCTTCTCGGCCATCGCCGGGTAGGCGTCGTAGACCAGGTAGCCAACGCGGCGGCCGAGGTTGTTATCGCGGACGACGCCGAGAAAGACGTTGATCGCGCCCGCCGCTGGCGATTCGACGGCCGCGATAGCGTCGTCGGGGCGGAGAACGTCTTCGGTCACGCGAATAAGCACGGCTTAGCCTCCCGAAACCGGTGGGATGAGAGCGAGCGTCGCGCCCGCGGGCACGGCGTCCGTCTCGCGGGCGTACTCCTCGTTCACGGCGTAGAGCAGCGTCGGGACGAAGCGTTCAAGCTCCGGATGCACCCCGAGCAGACGGTCGCGGACAGAGCCGACGGTGTCGCCCTCAAGGCGCTCCAGCTCGATCCGGCGAGTACCGGCCTTCTCCGCCAGCGAAGCAAACAAGAGGATCGTCACGGTCACGCTCGCGATTGTAGCGGACGGAGGCAGGGAGAGACTTGCGCGGTTGTGGCCGGGGCGGCTCCAATGCGCCCGTGGATTCGCGCGCGCTCACCGTCCGGAGACTCGCCTCAGTGGCGCGCGACCTCCTCTACCCTCCGCGCTGTGTGGCCTGCGGCCGTTTCGGGGCGTTCCTTTGTGCTCCCTGCCTGGCCAGCATGCAGCCAGCGACGGGCCTGGGCCGCTGTCCAATGTGCTCCGCACGCTGGGAGGGCGAGTACAACTGCCCGCGCTGTGTGCACTGGGACGCGCTCGATGGCGGCATCGCCGCGTTCGAGATGGACGGCGCCGCCCGCCGCGCCGTCCACGCCCTGAAGTACCGTTGGGTGCGCTCGCTCGCTCCCCTGATGGCCGAAGCGATGCGCGGCCTCGGCGAGGGCCGCCCGATCGACGCAGCCTTCGCCGTCCCGCTCCATCGCTCCCGCGTTCGCACGCGCGGCTTCAACCAGGCCGAACTGCTCCTCAAGGAGCTGGGCTGGCCGCGCGGTGAAGGGACGCTGCGGCGCTCGCGGAACACCCGCACACAGGTCGGCCTGCACCTCCGCGACCGCCGGAGCAACGTCTCAGGAGCCTTCACCTACGCCGGGCCGCCGCTCGACGGGGCGCACATCGTCCTCCTCGACGACGTGATCACGACAGGCGCGACCGCGAACGAGCTGGCCCGCGTGCTCAAGCACCATGGCGCGCGCGATGTGCGCGTCGCCGCGTTCGCCCGCGCGAGTTACACCGGCGAACGGCCGATGGACTGATCGAAGTCGCTGAACGGGTGTTAATCGCGTCTTTCCGGGCCGCCCGTACAATGAACCATCGCGGAGGCGTCCCGCTTCCCCGTACTCTGGGCACGGAGACCGCATGACTTCCGCAGCGCACTCGCTTTCCGCCGCCGCGTCCTCCGCAGCGCGGACGCTCGCCCGTGTGCGTGAAGAGGTCCATCGCACCGTCGTCGGCCAGGAGACGCTGATCGACCGGCTCCTCGTGGGCTTTCTCTGCGAGGGCCACGTCCTCGTCGAAGGTGTCCCGGGCCTCGCCAAGACGCTGACCGTCTCGTCGTTGGCGAGGGCCCTCGGCCTCGGCTGGGTACGCATCCAATTTACGCCCGACCTGCTCCCCGCGGATCTCATCGGCACGGAGATCTTCAACCCTTCCGATGGCAGCTTCAGCGTCCGCCGGGGGCCACTGTTCGCGAATATCGTCCTCGCCGACGAGGTCAACCGTGCCCCGGCCAAGGTCCAATCCGCCCTCCTCGAAGCGATGCAGGAGCGCCAGGTGAGCATCGGCGGGACAACGTTCCCGCTCGACCGCCCGTTCCTCGTGATGGCCACCCAGAACCCGATCGAGCAGGAGGGCACCTACCCCCTGCCCGAAGCCCAGCTCGATCGCTTCTTGCTCAAGGTGCGGGTCGATTACCCATCGCGTCCCGAAGAGCGCCAGATCCTCGATATGAGCCTCAACGGCCAATTCCCGGCCGGGAACGCCGTGGCCAGCATGGAAGACCTCGCCGAAGCCGTTCGCGCCGTCCACGAAGTAGCGGTGGATGACGCGCTGAAGGACTATATCGTCCAGCTCGTCCACGCCAGCCGCCGGCCCGCGGCCTACCGGATGGCGCAGCTCCAGCCGCTGATCGCCTTCGGCGCCTCGCCGCGGGCGAGCATCGCCCTCGCCCAGGCCGCCCGTGCCCACGCCTTCCTCCATGGCCGGGCCTACACCATCCCCGACGACGTGAAGGAGCTCGCTCCGGACGTCCTGCGGCACCGGATCGTGACGACCTACGAAGCCGAGGCCCAGGAGCTGACGACCGACGATATCGTTGCCCGCCTGCTCGATGGCGTGGACGTGCCCTAGATCCTCGACCCAGTCAGCCGGGAGCCGTGATGTTCGGGAAGAAACGCACACAGCCGACCCTCGAAGCACCGGAGGATGGCGCACCCGGCGCCATCCCTCAGGAGCTCCTCGACCGCGTCCGTGCCATCGAGATCCGTGCCCGCCGTCTCGTCAACGCCCTCTTTCTCGGCGAGTACCACGCCATCTTTCGCGGCCGCGGCATCGAATTCGACGAACTTCGCCCCTACCTGCCCGGCGACGATGTCCGTTCCATCGATTGGAAGGCGTACGCCCGCACGGGCCAACCGCTCATCCGCCGCTACCGTGAGGACCGCGATCTGACGGTGATCTTCGTGGTCGATGTCAGCGCTTCGCAGCTGGCCGGCGCGGCCAGCCGCTCGAAGGCGGACCTCGCCGCGGAGCTGGCGGCTGTCCTGGCCCTCGCCGCAATCCGCAACAAAGACAAGGTCGGGCTGCTCCTCTTCGCGAGCGCGCCGGAACGTTACGTCCGTCCGGGCGGTGGCCGCACGCACGTGCTGCGCGTCGTGCGCGAGATTCTCTGGGCCCACCCACAATCGCGCGGGACCGATATCGGTGCGGCCCTGGAGTATTTGACCGGCGTCCAGAAGCGGCGCGCGACCGTCTTCCTTCTCTCCGACTTCCTCACCCGCGATTACGCCCCCCAGATCCGTGCCGCCTCGCGCCGTCACGATATCATCGCCATCTCCGTTCGTGAGCCGATCGACGAGGCCCTGCCCGCCGCAGGCATCGTCCGCCTCCAGGATGCGGAGTCGGGACAGATCATCGATGTCGATACGGGCCGCCGATCTGTCCGCGAGACGTACGCGGCAAGGGTCGCCGCGTTCGATAGCGAGCGGCGCCGCCTCTTTGGCGAGCTAGGCATCGACGAGATCCGGACCATCGTCGGCATCGACTACGTTCCCGCCCTCCTCCAGTTCTTCAAGCGCCGGGCGGTGAACGCGGCATGAAGCCGTTCGCCGTCCTCTGTGTGTTGCTGGTGGGCCTGTTGGCCGCGTCCTCGGCCGAGGCCGACGACGGTGACTCCGCCCGCGCTGGCGCCTCCACCCTCCCCATCGGCGAACAGACGACGCTTATCATCGAGGTCTCGACGCCGGCCGGGGCAACCGTCGAGATCGACCCCGCGGCGCCGTCCTGGAACGGCGTCGAAGTTGTCCGCCTCGGCCAGGTCACCTCGACGCCCCGCGAAGGTGCCACCTTGCATCGGCTCGAGCTTATCGTCGCCCCGTTCCGGCCGGGCGCCGTTCGTTTCCAGGCCGCCGTCAACGTCGTCCGCGATGGCGCGGTCGAATCGCGGCTCCTTCCCGCCGTGAGCTGGACGGTGCTGGAGACGCTGCCCCCCGATGCCGCACTCGAGCTCTCACCGTCGCCCCCGCCTGTTGCCATCGAAGGCGCGCAGTCGCCGCTCCTCTGGCCCGCGATCGCGCTCGGAGCGGTGACCGTGGCGGCGTTCCTTGGCGCCGTGAGCACGGTTACGGCGCGTTGGTGGCGACGCAGACCACGGCCCGTGCCGCAACCCGATGCGCCCGTGTTCGTCCCGGGAGAGATTCCGGTCACGGTTGATATGCTCGACACCGACCCCGTCCGCGCCTACCGCACGATGGCCGCCGCCGTCCGGCTCCACCTCGGCAACCACTACGGCCTCCCGGCGAACGCTCTCACCGCCCACGAACTACACCGCCGGATGGAGAGCAAGGGCATCGACCGCTGGCAGGCGCGCCTCGTCGATGGCCTCCTCGAAGAGTGTGACGCCGTTGTCTACGCCGGCTACCGGCCAGCGGCTGAGCGCCGCCGCGCGGACCTCACGATGGCCCACGAAATCGTCGAGGCGGTGAGCTGATGGAGTTCGCTCAGCCGTACGCCCTCGCCCTTGCGGCCCTCGCCGTGCCCGTCATCGCCCTCGCCGTTGCGCGCCGCCGTGGAGGCCTGACGGCCTCCAGCTCCGGCCTGCTCTCGGGCATCGAAGCGCCCTCACAGCGCCTGCTGACGGTCACGCCGTTCACGCTGGGCTCGGCGCGCAAGGACTACGTCGCCCGCACGGGGGCGTCGATGAAGGGTGAATTCGGTGGCGACGCGAAGATCGGGCTCACGCAAAGCCTCACGCTCGACCTCA
>JANMTH010000242.1:0-1742 GCA_031390305.1 Thermoflexaceae bacterium | reverse complement strand
GCCACGACGTCACCTGGCTCGACTTCTGCTTCCTGGTTCAGCCGTCGATAGCCGTCCTCACGCAAGACACGAAGCAGATGCTCGGGGTCCACCCACACACGGCGGCGGGTGTAGCTCTGGATTCTGGTAATCAGTTGGCCGAAGGTTTCCAGAGGTCGTCCCATTCGCTGTTGTGGGCCGTGATGGTCAACGTCGCCATCGGATCGATGTTTTCCTCGTCCCAGCCCCGGCCGGCCACCTTCAAGCGCGTGCCCACCCGCTTCGCCAGCCCCTCGACCGCGCCGCTGCCGATGCTCCGCCCGCCCTGCAGTCGGGCGTAGTAGCCCAGCCGGCCCGACTGGCCCGCGAAGTACCCGACCAACTCGTCCACCGCGGCCCGCCCCGCTGCCGACATCCCGCCGGTTAGCAATTCCCCGATCTCGTCGCACAGCCCCGGCCAGCCGTCTCCGAGCAAACGCCGGCGCGCCCGCTCGATCCACACCCGGCCCGCCCCGGTCCCCTCGCCGAACAACACGCGCGCGGCCGCCGCGATGTGCTCGGTGGCGTGGAAGATGTCCAGCACGGTGCCCGCCTTCGGGAACTGCTCGGCGGCCCGGTTCCAGATCCAGGCGGCCCCGTCGCCGAGCACGGTCAGCGGGTCTTCCGCCGTCACCCCGAGCTGGTGGGCCCACCCGCCCCAGCGCGCCGCGAAGGCGTCGCAGTCCTCGAGCCGGGCGAACGGCACGGCTGCCGTCGCGGCCGGCAGGTGGCGCGTCGCCCACTCGTCGGGCCCGGCCGGCTTGCCGTCCGGCCGCTTCTGGAACACGCCGAGCTTCACCTCCCGCCACCCGCCGCGCGTCGGGGCCATCACGCCATCGGTCGCGAACTCGGTTCGGCCCGCGGCGGCGGCGAACGGCACAGCCGCCGGCAGGGCGGCTTCACGCCGCTCGACCAACGCGCGGGCCGCCGGTTGGGCGTGGCGGCGCAGCGTCTCGTCATCCATCCGCACGCCCGCGAGTTCGTCCAGGCGGTCGGCGGCCACCGCGAACGACCAGGTGGCGACGGCCAGGCACGCCAGGCGCGTGGCGCGAGGACTGAGGAAGTCGGCGAGCCCGACGCGGGCGTCCAGCGGGTAGGACGTCAGCCCGCACGCCGGGCAGCGGAAGTAGCGGCGGAGCAGGGCGACCCGGCCAGCGGCCGTGACCGTGACCTTCGCGGCCGCGCCTTTGAGGTAGCTCAGTCGCCCGCACCCGCAGGTGCGGCCGGGCGCGTTTTTTTTTCCGCCGCCGCGGCCTGCGCCTGGAGGGCGGCCTCGAGGCCACGGCGGGTGAGTTCACGCCCGGCGGCCAGCGCGGCGACCTCGGCGCGCTCCAGCACGTGCCCGTCGGGCGCGCCGTCGGCGGCGAGTTGGAGTTCGCGGGCCATCAGCAGCGCCTGCTCGACCAGGACGGCTTCCAGGGGGGTGTTCACTTCGACGGTGCGCGACATCAAGCGGCCTCCGGCTGAGAGGAGTGGGCCACCTCAGCTTACGGCCGCATCGCCCGATTACCAGAATCCAGAGCTACACCCGAAACCGGGTTTCTGAGTGGCTGTCCTCGAGGAGCCGGAGCGCGGCCGCCTTCGTGCGCTCGTGGGTCTTCGATGCGAGGAACACGCCATTGCGTGCATCCCGCATCTGTCTGAACGCCTCACCGTAGTAGTCCTGGCTCTGGTCGTAGGCGGGCGCGGTGTCGCAGTAACGAACGCCCTCGCGGAGCGCCGCG
>JANMTH010000216.1:0-7564 GCA_031390305.1 Thermoflexaceae bacterium | reverse complement strand
AGTTCACGCCCGCCGCCGCCGCCATAATTTTGCGCTGCGCCTGGAAACCGAGGTCACGGCGCTTCGCCTCGTCGAACTCCGTCCGCTGCCCGTCGATGAGGGCGTCGAGTTCCGGATCGCGCCAGGCGAACGTGTTCTTCGTTCCGGCGCTGTGGAAGTACGGGTGCAGCCAGTCGTCGAGGTCGATCCAACCCGTATCAGGCCCGGCCGCCCAGGGCGCCTCGTTGCGCAGGATCTTGCTCACCAGGTCGCCGATCGGCACCGGCGTCACGCCGATCAGGATCCCCAGCGCCTCCTCGATGTGCCGCCTCACGGTCATCCCCAGGTTCAGGTTGTACTCCGCCTCATCCACGACCATCAACGTCATCTCCGGAAACGAGACGCCTGAGCCAACCGCCGCCTGGATCAGCGCGCGGGCCTCGCGGATGTCCTGTGCCCGCCCGTCGGCGCCCGGCCGGTAGCCCGCCGTCTGGAGCACCTCGGCCTCGGGCAGCGCCCACCGTGAGAATGGCCAGCTTATCCACGGGTTCACCGCGCCCGAACCCGAGAAAAACGCCTGGACCATCTCGTGGCGGTTTACCGCGATGCTGAAGGCCTGGCGCACGCGCACGTCGTTGAAAGGCGCTACCCGCGTGTTGAACCGCATACCGAACCAGAGCCCGTGGCCGACGCTCGAGGCTTGCAGCTGCGGGATCGATGTTTTCAGCTTCTCCGCCTGTACCTTCCCGACGAACGCGACATCGAGGGTCTTCGTCCGCAGGCCCGCCTCGATCTCGTCCGTGTTCTTCGGCTGCGTGACATCGAGGCCGTCGAGATAGGGCCGTTGGTCGCGCCCGAACCAGTTGGGGTTGCGGGCCACGCTCGCGAACTTGCCTTCCTGCCACTCCACCCAGCGGAACGCTCCGCTGCCTAGCTGCCGCTCCAGCGGGATGTCTCCCCCCTGGGGGGTCAGCTCCGGCGCGACGATGAACGCGTTCACGTCGGCGAACGCGTGCAGGCTCGTCACCAACGGCGCCTTCAGCGTAATCCGCACCGTCCGCGGGTCCGGCGCCTCCACCTTGTCGATGCCGAGCCAGCGCGCCTTGCGCACGAAGCTTGCGTCGCCGCTCAGCTGGCGCTCGATCGAGAATCGCACGTCGTCCGAGGTTACGGGACGTCCGTTCAGCGGCTCGCGGTCGTGCCACGTCGCCGCCGGATTCAGTTGGAAGACGATCGTCGTGGCGTCGGGCTGCTGATACGACGACGCGAGGTCTGGCACGATGCTCCCCGTCACCTGATCCGCATAGGTGAGCAACCGGCTGAAGACGAGCGCCTGCTGCCCGTGGAACGGCCCCGCCTGCGTCTTGTGCGGGTCCCACACGCGGTCGCTGGCAACGAAGCTGGTGTAGCGGAGGGTATCGCCGTGCCGCTTGGTCAGCGGCTCGCGCGGCCCGGCCGTCGCCGTCCCCGTCGCCTTCGAGGCGCTTCCCGTGGGTTGCGCCGTTCGTGTCGCGCTCTTTCCCGGAGACTCCGAACCGCCCCCGCAGCCCGCCGCCAGGAGGCCGCCCGCTCCAGCGGCCGCGCTCGCCACGCCGAGGAAGCGCCGCCGCGACATGCGCTTGCTTTCCGGACGTTTCCATTCCATTCGCATTCCCATAGTATCGCCAGCGCGGTTCCGCGCATGCCCGAATGTTAAGCACCCGGAGGAGCAACCATGGCCCAAAAGTTCACCGCCCTCGAGATCGCTGATCGCCTCACGTCGCTCGACGGCTGGCAGGCCCAGCCGGACGCCATCACCCGGACGTTCACGTTCGCCGACCACATCACCGCCTTCGCCTTCGTCACCCGCGTCGCCATGGCCGCCGAAGTCATGGACCACCATCCCGACCTCCGCATCGTCTACAACACAGTCGACATAAAGCTGAATTCGCACGACGCTGGCGGCGTCACCGACCGCGACATCCGCCTCGCGGCCCGGATAAACGAACTCGTCTAGAATCCATAAACCATTCGGAGGAGGCCCCACATGGCCCTTGCCCGCTTCAAGATTCCCGAACACCTCATCTCGCGTGTTCCCGCCGACGAGATGCGCGAGGCCGCCGCCGACCTCTTCATGGCCTCCGGCATGCCCGAGGACGACGCCCGCCAGTCGGCCGAAGTCCTCGTCTGGTCTGACCTGCGCGGCATCGATTCGCACGGCGTCAGCAACATGATGGTCTTCTACCTCCGCGGCCTGAAGGATGGCAGCATCAACCCCAACCCTGAGTGGAAGTTCCTCCGCGAGACGCCCGGTACGGCCATGATCGACAGCGACCGCGGCCTTGGCCTCGCCCTCGCCCGGCCGGCGATGGAGATCGCGATCGAGAAGGCGCGGAACGTCGGCATCGGGAGCGTCGTGCTCTCGAACGGACGCCACTTCGGCGCCGCCGGCTACCACGCCGCCATGGCCATCAAGCACGACATGGTCGGCCTCGCGATGACCGTCGGCGGCCTCTCCGTCGCTCCCACCTTCGGGGCGAAGGCGATGGTCGGCCTCAACCCGCTCGCCTTCGCCGCCCCCACCCTCTCCGAAGCCCCGTTCATCTTCGACGCCTCGATGAGCTCCGTCGCCGGCAACAAGATCCGGCTCGCCCGCCGCATCGGCGCGCCCATCGCCGGGGGCTGGATCGCGGGGCCCGATGGCACGCCCGTGATGGAAGAAGCCCCGGTCCCCGATGAGTTCATGATGCTCCCCCTCGGCGCCACCCGGGACATCGGATCGCACAAGGGGTACTCCCTCGCCGTCATGGTCGATATCCTCTGCGGCCTGCTCGCTGGGACGGGGCCCGGCTTCTCCGCCGGCAACAGCGTCTCCCACCACTTCCTCGCCTACCGCATCGACGCCTTCACCGACCCCACCCAGTTCAAGGCCCAGATGGACGTTTACATGAAGGCCCTCCGCGAAACACCGCCCGCCCCCGGCCACGACCGCGTCGAATACGCCGGCCTCGGCATGGCCGAAGCCCTCGCGGACCGCTCCGTGAACGGCATCCCCTACCACAAGGAAGTCGTCGAACAGTTCCGCGCTTGGGCCACCGAATACAACACGCCCACTCGCTTCTGATCGGCGCTCTGCAACCGTTGAGCCCGAAGCAGAGACGATCGATGCGCTCCTGATAGAATCGAGGCAGCGTCCGAAGACGGAGGTTACCGTGAAAAGAACCATCACCGACCTTGATGCCCGGCGGCGGCTGAGCGAGTTGCTCGAAGGCGTCCACGACCACGGCGACGAGGTCACGATCGAGCGAGCCGGCAAGCCGCTGGCCGTCGTGATCCCCGCCTCTCGCTATGCCGCCATGGAGCGGAACAGGCAGCGCTTTTTCGACATGATCGATGCCGTCCACGACCGGAACCGGGATCTCCCGGAAGGAGTGTTCCAGGCCGAAGTCGATGATGCTCTGTCGAACGTGCGACAGCGCGTGCCCGACCACGGCAGCCCAACGTGAACGTCGTTCTCGACGACAACGTTCTTGTAAGCGCCATCATCTCACCACACGGCGCCCCCAGCGCGATTGTGGGCGCCTGGCGCCGGGGCGAGTTCAACCTCGTTACTTCGGCGGCATTGATCGGCGAGATGGCCCGCGTGCTTTCTTACCCTTCCATATGTGGAGGTGGTGGTGAGTCGCGACCCCACCGATAATCGCGTGCTGGAGGCCGCGCTCGCCGGTTCCGCCGACTACATCGTCAGCGGCGACAATGATCTGCTCGTTCTTGTTCAGTTCGAGCAGATCCCAATCATCAGGCCAGTGGACTTCCTGACCGTCCTAACCTCCGCGACCTGACCAGCCGAACAACCTTCGAGGATTTCGCCATGCCCACTCCCGCCCCCGTAACCGCCGATACCCGCTACGAACCCGTCCCTCTCTGGGCGAAGATCCCCCACGGTCTCTGGCTGCGCGAAGCCACCTCCGTCGCCGTCGATTCGGAGGACCGCGTCTACGTCTTCAACCGCGGCAACATGCCCGTCCTCGTCTTCGATAGCGATGGCAACGTCGTCCACATGTGGGGCAACGACAACCCCTACCAGGGCGTAACCGAGATCATCGACCCCTACGGCAACCCCATGAAGAAGTACGAAGGCACCCAGTACACCTGGGCTCACTCCGTCCGCTGCGACCACGAAGACAACGTCTGGCTGGTGGACAACGTCGGCAACTTCATCCACCGCGCCGACCGCACCGGCAAGACGCTCCAGACGCTCGGCACAGGCGTTCCCGCCACCCGCCAGAGCGGCGAGATGTTCAACCGCCCTACCGATGTCGCCGTGAACCCCGCCAACGGCGACATCTTCATCTCCGACGGTTACGGAAACTCACGCGTCCACCGCCTCGACAGGGCCGGCAAGCACATCCTCTCCTGGGGCGAGCCCGGCTCCGACGACGGCCAGTTCAGCCTTCCGCACAACATCTCGATGCTCGGGACAAATCATGTGATCGTCTGCGACCGCGAGAACCACCGCGTCCAGGTCTTCACCGTGGATGGCGCCTGGGTGAACGGCTGGCACGTCCACCACGCCGTCGCCGTCTGGGCCAGCAAAGATGACGACAACACCGTCTACATCGCCGAACAGGGTCCGCCGCCGGTGCAGTTCGGCGTCCCCAACCTCGGCCACCGCGTCTCGATCTACACGCGGGACGGCAAGCTCATCACCCGCATCGGCAACCGCGTGCCCGGCGAAGCGCCCGACCAGTTCCTCTGGCCGCACAGCGTCGCCGTCGATTCCCAGGGCAGCATCTACGTCGCCGACGTTTCCTACGTCGAGGTCGGCAGCCGCCAGACCCCCCCGCGCGAGATGGTCAGCCTCCACAAGTGGCGGCGCGCGCGAGGATGATGACACAATCGCGGTAGCCGCGGCCCACCGGGGCCGCCTACTCCGCGCACCATGGCGCCGCTTCACGCATCGTGGTAGGCGTGCCCCTCAGCGGGCGCGGACTGTCCGCGATAGGCGTGGCCCGCCGTCTCAGGAGTATCCTTGGACGGGGCGGGCAGGATTGGACATCCAGCGATGACTGAATACACTGTAATTCTCGAACAGGGCGCACGGAACTGGTCGGCCTATGTCCCGGATCTGCCAGGATGTGTCGCGGCAGGGGAGACGCGCGAAGAGACGGAACAGCTCATGCGCGAGGCCGTCGCCCTCCACCTCGAATTGATGCGCGCGGACGGCGACCCGATTCCGCCCGCCACAACACGCGCGATCCTCGTCGCCGTCGCCTGAACCGCGCCGGGTAGGCGCGCCCCTCAGCGGGCGCGGACTGTTCGAACCATCGCTGGCCTTACGCCATCCACGTGACCGCTACCCGCCCATCACCTTGCCGAAGTCCATCGTCCGCCAGCGTTCTGGCGTAAGTACCGCCAGAACGGATTGCTCCGTGCTCGGATTGTTCTTCGCGTACCACGCACCCATCTCCGGCCCCAGGTAGCGCGTCGCCATCTCCGTGTCATCCCGCTGCGACCGTTCGATGCGGACCGGCCCCTCGACGCTGACGTACTTGTAGGGCGGCTTCTCGTCCTGAACGGTCATCGTGGCCCGGCCGGCCCTGGTCAGCAGCCGCACCTTTAGCGAGTCGCCATCCATCCCGATCCGCACCTCGCCATCGCGGTAGATGTACCAGATGGGCAAGGCCAACGGGCCCCTGCCCGCCTGCTCCATCGCCAGCACCCCCACGTGGACACCCGCCAGGAACGCTTCGCGCTCTTCAGTCGTCATCGAGCCATCAGCCATCGTGTCGCCTCCGTTTAGAGGCCATCGTTGCCCGGCCGGAGCCCGCGCGCAAGCGCGACCTGCCCTACGCATCGGGGTAGGCGCGCCCCTCAGCGGGCGCGGACTGTTCGTGCCATCGCCGGTCTGTTGCGCCTGTCGGGCGGCCGCTTCACGCATCAGGGTAGGCGCGCCCCTCAGCGGGCGCGGACTGTTCGAACCCTCGCCGGCCCTTTGCGCCTGTCGGGCCACCGCTTCACGCATCGGGGTAGGCGCGCCCCTCAGCGGGCGCGGACTGTTCGCGCTATCGTTTATTGCGCCCGATGACTGATCGTCCCTTTCGCAAATCGATTCGACTGCCGCTGGAGGCCTACCAGGACTCGGGTCGCGTCTTCCATGTCGTGGTCCACGCCTTCCGCACATCCACGCCCTTTCGGGATGCGGTCGTTGCTAACGCAGTCTGGGATGTTGTACTCCAGCAGAACGAGCGGTCGGACGTGCGTCTGTTCGCGGCCTGCCTCATGCCGGACCACCTACACCTGCTTGCTTCGCCTCGTGCACGGGACCTCGTTCGTTGGTTGAATGCCTTGAAATCATTCAGCGCGACGGCCGCTCGGATGGCCGGGTGGTCGGGACCCTTGTGGCAGCCGTCGTTTCACGACCGCGCACTTCGCGAGGACGAGTTCGATGGCGCTCTCGGGTACGTTTGGAACAATCCGTTGGCGGCCGAGATCGCGACCGAGGCTGACTCATGGCCGTGGTTGGCGGTCTGGCTGGATCCGGACGGCTGAGCGTATTCGGAAGCCCGCGCCCGCTGAGGGGCGCGCCTACCTCGCGTTCGGCACTACGCGCCAGCATGGCCGCGGCGTACGCGGCAGGCGACCCCGGCGGTCGCGGCTACCCGCCCCGCGCCTGCGTCACCAACACCCGCTCTTCCGCGTTCAACTCTTCCCACGTCTTCAGCATCTCATCCTTCAACGGGAAGATGTGAATGCTGTCCCACCCACAGACGTCCTCACACAGGCGGCAGCCCGTGCACTTCTTCTCGTCCACCGTGCTCACGCCGAAGAAATCGTCGATCCGGTCCGTGTGCTGCAGGCTGAGCGCGTCGAACGGGCAGATGTTGATGCACAGCTCGCAACCCGAACCGATGCACTTCTCGTCGATAACAACAGCCTTCGGCCACTTGTCCTTCTTCAGCGAACGGCAGACTTCGCCCACCGTATCGAGGATCGCTTCCGGCGGGCAGACGATCCCGCAGGCCCCGCAGTCGATGCAGAGCGTCGGGTCAATGACGTGGAGGTAGTTGCGCTCGCCCGTGATCGCGTTCGTCGGGCACCGCTTCGTGCAGGCCGTACAGCCGATGCACGTCTCGATAATCTTGTACGCCAACGGCGGAAACCTCTCGCTGAAGTGCCACGATGATACCACCGCCAACGGCAAGAGGCCCAACCGCTTCCTCCGCCGCTTCCCGCTATCATGAGCAAATGCTGCCTTCACTCTCACTCGGTCCGGGTGGCCCCGAACTCCGGCCCATCGGCATGGGCGTCTGGCAGTGGGGCGACCAACGCTTCTGGAACTTCGACCGCGAGCACGGCATCGACGATGCCCGCGAGGCCCTCGCCGCCTCCCTCGATGCCGGCGTGACCTTCATCGATACGGCCGAGATCTACGGCCGCGGCGCCTCCGAACGAATCCTCGGGCGCCTCTTGAAGGAGAGCGCCCGCGAGGCCATCGTCGCCACGAAATTCGCCCCCTTCCCCTGGCGCGTACGCCCCGCCAACCTGCCCGCCGCTCTGGACCGCAGCCTCGAACGGCTCGGCATGGCGTCGATCGACCTCTACC
>JANMTH010000211.1:0-1700 GCA_031390305.1 Thermoflexaceae bacterium | reverse complement strand
TTGGGAAGCGACGACCACCCGTTTGCCGGCCGCCGCCCACGCCCCGCACTGCTGCGCGAACGGCTTGAGCTTTCCCGCGAAGCTCGGCGCGGCCGTCATCGGCAGCCGCCTGGCGCCCAGCTCTTCCATCCCGAACCGCTCCAGGTGGACGAGGGCGTGAGCGGCCAGCGCATCGCGCACGGCCTGTCCGTTCAGACGCAGAGCGGGCAATCCCGCCGGTATGTGGCCCCGCTGCTCTTGCTCCTCACGCGCCCGCTGTTCGTATTCCGATTGGCGGGCGAGAGCCGCGAGGCCGTCCTCTTCGTCTTCGATCACCACAAGCGCCGCTCGATCCAGGTGGGCGAGGGCCGAAGTCTCGAAGAGCACTGCTTCGAGCGAGGCGGCGAGGTCGCTTCGGCCGCCCTCTCCGAGCAGTTCGAGCTGTTCGACGATCGCTTCCGCTCCCTCGCCGCCTGCTTCCAGTGTTCGCGCCAGGTAGGCCGCCGCCGAACGCGCCGCGAGGCCGTCCTCTTCGTCTTCGATGACGACAAGCGCCGCTCCGGCCAAGTGGATGAGCGCCGAAGTCTCGAAGAGCACCGCTTCGAGCGAGGCCGCGAGGTCGCTTCGGCCGCCGTCTCCGAGGAGTTCGAGCTGTTCGACGATCGCTTCCGCTCCCTCGCCGCCCGCTTCCAGTGTTCGCGCCAGGTAGGCCGCCGCCGAACGTGCCGCCAGGCCGCCGCCGGCCGCCGGTGGCAGGTGCGCCGTCTTCAGCCGTTCGATGCTTCGCTGCGTCGTCAGGTCCACCACCCGGATGCTCTCGATCTCGCTCCCGAAGAACTCCACCCGCAGTGGCTGGTCGCCGTCCGGCAGGAAGACATCGACGATTCCGCCGCGGCGCGCGGCCGTTCCCGGGCGGTCGGCCAGGTAGCTCACCTCGTAGCCGGATGCCTCCAGCTCGCGCAACAGGTCCGTGGGGTCGAACGCGCCGCCGACGGCCAGGTCGATGCCCTCGCGCATCGTTTCCGGCCCGGAGCAGTGTTCCGAAAGGGCCGCCCAGGAAGCGACAACCAGCGCGCGGCCCGTCCCGGCCAGGGCGGCCAACGCCCTCGCCCGTTCGATAGTCAGCGCCGAATCCGTTCGCGCGAACTCATAGGGCAGGCCCTCCCGCTCGGGCAGACGGAAAACGGGGACGTGTTCGAGGTAAAGCCCGGCCTCTTCCGCCGTCGCCAGCGAACGCGCCGGGTTCGTGACTAACAGCAGGGCCGGCGCCTCGTGGCCGGCCGCCAGCGCCGCCGCCACCGCGATTCGTGAGGTTTCGGGCATGCCGAGGCGGAGCGGGCGGCCCGCTACCGGGAGGATCCCGAGCCGCTGTCGCAGTGTCGCGGTAACGCCCGTCAGTTCGCTGCCCATCGCCGCGAAAACACCCCAAAGCCCCGCGCGCCAGTGGGCGGGGGGCTGGAGCCCACTGTACGCCAGAATCCGGGAATCGGCTTAACGGCCACTTCCCTCCGCGCTGATACCCTGAGGTGAATGCCGCATTCCGGGGCCACGGCCGCACAATGAAGAGACGGCGCTTTCTCGCTCTCGCCGGAGGCGGCGCGGCCGCCGCCGCTGGCGGCGTGGCCGTTGGCTTCGCGCTCACCCGCGACCGAGGCCAGGCGCCGGCCGCGCCCACCCTAACCGCCTCCACAAGCACGGCGACGGCCACGGGCGTCCCCTCG
>JANMTH010000208.1:0-9048 GCA_031390305.1 Thermoflexaceae bacterium | reverse complement strand
TGAAGATCACTACCACGACCGCTGCGCCCGTCACACCGCCGAGTGTAGCGGGCGCGGCGGTTGCCCGGTTAGACGCGGGGCGCAACTTCGCGCATAAAGCGTCGCAGCATCCCAAGCAGTTCATCGAGCGAGCGCGCCGGGAGCGAGAGCATCAACTCGTCGAGGCCGGCGGCGGCGTAGGCGCGCATCTCGGCCGCCTGTTCGTCCGCCGTCCCGGAAAGGGGCCAGGCGTCGCCGGTGGGCCGCGTCCGGCCGCCGGGCATGTGGCGGAGGCAGATGGGGCCGGGCTGGCGAGCAAACTTCTCGCACTGTTGGCGGTAGGTCAGTGCCAGTGCCCCGAATTCGGCGGGCGCGAGGTTGATCGGGTGCCAGCCATCGCCGAGTTCGGCGGCCCGGCGGATGCTCGCGGGCCCATTGCCGCCCACCCAGAGTGGGATCGTGCCGCGTCTGCTCTCGGCCTTCTTCGGGAACATTCGCATGCTCGTGTACTGCTTGAATCGGCCCGTGAAGCTCGATGTCTCCGTCTCCCAGAGGTTGCGGTAGACGCGGAGGTACTCATCCGTCCGAGGCCCGCGTTCCGCGAAGGGCACGCCGAGGGCATCGAACTCCTGCTCCAACCAACCGGCGCCGACGCCAACGATCAGCCGGCCGTTGCTCAGATAATCCACTGTGCTCAGGAACTTCGCTGTGAACACGGGGTCGCGATAGGGGACGATGAGGACACTGGTGCCGAGCTTCACATGCCGCGTCTCCGCCGCCAGGTAGGCGAGCAGGGCCAGCGGTTCGTCCATGAACTCGGGGATGTAGCCCGAGCCTTCGGGAACGATGATGTGGTCGCTCACCCAGAGCGAATCGAAGCCGAGGTCCTCGACGGCGCGGGCCATGGCGCGGATCGTCTCCGGCGTGGCGAACGCGTTGGCGTGGGGGATGGCGACTCCGTAGCGCATGGCGAAGACCTCTTTTACGGAAGCTGGGGCGTCGGCGTCACCGTACCACGGCGGGGCGAACCGTTCATGGCGATCACGGCGCCGCGCGGCGCGTAGCGGCCGGCCCTGTCAGCGTGGGCGGAAGGGGATGACGCGCGCCGATACCGCCGCGGGCTCTGTCCGAACCGCCGGAGCCTCCCGTTCGGCGAGGAAGGCGCTCAGGGCGTCGGCAAGGGCGGGCGTAAGCGCATCGAACCGGACGTGAACGAGGTTCCCGTTCCAGGACGGCTCGGTGGTCAGGACGGTGGCCGTCAGGATGTCCTCTTTGCCGGTCAGGCGAAGCCGGATGCCGAGCGTGCGTGGCGCGTGCTGGCCAGGAGCCAGCTTCAGGAGGGCGCCAGCGCCGGAGATATCGAGGAGCGTCGCCGGCTCGCGCTCGCGCAGGCCGGGGCCCGCCAGGGTGACCGGCTGCCATGCCTGGTGGCGTGGGATACGGCGGCGTTCGCCGCTGCGAAAGAGGGTGGTTGCCATGCTGATTCTCCTTTTTCGAACCTACCGGGCGCTTGATTGGCGCAGCGAGGTGAGAAATTCGGCGAGAGTGGCTGCGTCGTCGCCGCCTTCGCTGGCGGTGGCCAGCAGCCGTTCCCAGCCGCCAGAACGGCCCCGGCCGTGTTTGCCGGCTGGCCGGGGCGTTCGTGCGGTGGCGCTGGCGGTGGTCGTTGTGCGGCGTTTGAAGCGAGAACGATGAGGGTGTTGCATCCATGCATCATTCGCCGCGGCGCTTGAGCAACGGTGGACGGTGCGTGGCGGCGAGGTGGCGGGCGGGTGCACACCGGGTGAACGAGTGACCGGAACCGCTACGGCCCAATACAATGGAACGCGTGCGGAGGGGTCGCATAGTGGCCTAGTGCGGGCGCCTGCTAAGCGCTTACCGGGGGTAACTTCGGTCGAGAGTTCGAATCTCTCCCCCTCCGCCACCATCGAACTCGAAAGGCGCAGGCGTTCAAGGGCAACGTAGTTCGCACTCAGCCTTGACGCTTGCCGCGTGCCAACCGTGAAGTACTACCTCTGGACCGTCGGATGCCAGATGAACCGGGCCGATAGCGAGAAGCTGGCCGCTGGCTTCGATCGCATGGGCCACAAGGCCACGGACCGTCCGGAACGGGCGGATGTCGTCGTCATCAACACCTGTAGCGTCCGTCAACATGCCGAGGACCGCGCCTATTCCAAGCTTGGCCGCATTCGCGAACTCAAGCTCGAACGCCCCGCCCTCAAGGTCGCCGTCATGGGCTGCATGGTCGGCCTCAAGACCACCGACCTTGAGCGCCGCTTCCCCTTCGTCGATGCCTTCGCCCGTCCTCAGCAGTTCGAGCCGATCGTCGCCCTCGTCGATGGACCGGCGGAGGACCTCGGCGGCGAATTCTGGCCGAGCACGTACGCCATCCCGGAAGGCCCGTGCGCCTACGTCCCGATCGTCCACGGCTGCAACAAGTTCTGTACGTACTGCATCGTCCCCTATCGCCGGGGCCGCGAGAAGAGCCGCCTGAAAGACGAGATCATCCGCGAAGTGGCCTACCTGGCATCCCAGGGCGTCCGCGAAGTCACCCTCCTGGGGCAGACCGTCGAGGCCTACGGACATGACCTCCCCGAGCAGCCCGACCTCGGCGACCTGATGCGCGAACTCTCGGCGATTGAGCGGCTGCAACGGATCCGCTTCCTCACCTCCTATCCGAAGGATATGACGCATCGCATCCTCGAGGCCGTCGCGGAGCTGCCGAAGGTGATGGAGTGCTTCTCCTTGCCCGTCCAGGCCGGGAGCGACGCGGTCCTCGAATCGATGCGCCGCGGCTACACACGCGCCGAATACCTGGCGAAGATCCGCGAGGTCCGCGCGCTCATGCCCGGCGCCGGCATCACGACCGACATCATCGTCGGCTACCCCGGCGAAACCGACGCCCAGTTCGAAGAGACCTGCGAAGTCCTCGAAATGCTCCGCTTCGACAAAGTCCACGTCGCCGCCTATTCGCCCCGTCCCGGCACCATCGCCTTCCGCAAGATGGAAGATGACGTGCCAGCCGAAGTAAAGTCGGCCCGGCTCCATCGCATTGAGGAGATCGAGGGCCGGATCTCCCTGGAGATCAACGAGGGCTACATCGGCACTACCCAGGATGTCCTCATAGAGGGCGTGCGCAAGGAGCAGCCGTTCGGGCGGACGCGTACCGGCAAGCTGGTGCACCTCGATTCGCCGGCCCGTATCGGCGGGATGATCGATGTCCGAATCGACCACGCCGGGACGTTCTCCCTGCGCGGCGCCCCCATCGACGCGCTCATCCTCGCCTGACGGCTATCCGGAATTTGGAGAGAACCATGGACACCATCCGCATCGGCCTCATCGGCGCGGGCGCAAACACGAGCGCGCGACACATCCCCGGGTTTCGAGCTCAGCCGGATATCGAAGTGGCGGGCGTCTGTAACCGGACGCGGGCGAGCGGCCAACGCGTCGCCGAAGAATCGGGCGTGCCCCGCGTCTACGAGTCCGTGGACGAACTGCTCGACGACCCGGCGATCGACGCGGTCTGCATCGGCACCTGGCCGTACCGCCACCGCGAGTACACGGTCGCGTCGCTTAAGGCCGGGAAGCACGTCCTCTGTGAAGCGCGGATGGCTTCTGACGCCGTGGAAGCGGCCGAAATGCTCGCCGTCTCGGAAGCGAACCCCGGGCTGGTGGCCCAGCTCGTGCCAGCGCCCTTCGACTTTCGCCTCGGCCCGACCATCCAGCGCCTCCTCGCCGAAGGCGCCATCGGAGAACTCACCGAAGTCCACGTCACAGTCCTCAACGGCTCCGGGCTCGATCCCGCCGCTCCGCTCCACTGGCGCAACCGGCGGGACTACTCGGGCAACAACATCATGATGCTCGGCATCTACGCCGAAATCGTCCAGCGCTGGCTCGGCGACACCTCCCGCCTGATGGCCCACGGCCGCATCAACATCACCGAACGCACCGACCCCGAGACCGGCCTCCCTCGCGCCATCGATGTTCCCGACTCCTTCGGCATCCTCGCCGAACTGGCAAACGGCGCCCGGCTCACCTACGAGGTCAGCGCCGTCGCCGCCGGCGCCCCGTTCTCCGGCATCGTCATCCACGGCCGCCGCGGCACCCTCCGCTGGACGCCGGACGACCGCGCCTCTTGGGCTCTCCACGGCGCAGAAATGGCCGCACTCGAACCCGATCCCGGCACGGACCGTGGCTGGCGCGTCGAAGAGGACTTCATCCGCTCCATCCGCGAAGGCGTGGCGGTTTCGCTCACCAGCTTCGCGGATGGCCTGAAGTACATGCGGTTCACCGACGCCTGCCAGCGGAGCTGGCGCGAAGGCGTCGCCGTTTCGCTCTAAGAGCACCTTCCGAGGGCACCGCCACGCCATCGTTTCTTCCGCTTCACGTTCTCCCCTCGCCCAGCGCACTGGGAGAGGGGTCGGGGGTGAGGGGGCGCTCTCAGGCCTTCCCACGCACAGGCCCGCGCTGAGCGCGCCGCCGCGAGGCGCGCGATTCGGGACGGCTGACGGTTCGCGCCGCGCCCGGCCGCCCGACCCGCCAGACGACGAAGGCGGCCACGATCGTCGTGATCCAGTGGAACGCCACCGCGATCTCCTTCGGGTTCGAAATCCCGAGGTCGGTCTGAAAGGTGTCGCCAAAGTTCCGCATGAGGAGAACGGCGAGCGCGGTGGAGGTGAATGTGAGCGCGCCCGCCGTGAGCCAGCGCTGGCCCGCCAGGAGCATGAAGGGGAAGCCCCAGGCGACATACCAGAAGCGCAACGTGGGCGCGAAAAAGAAGAGGAAGATCGCCATCTGGAGACCGAGCGCCGTCACGAGGTCGGCCGGGCTAGCGAGCCGGTGGCGCCACATGATGAGCGCCGTCACCGCGAAGAAGGCGACGTAGGCGATCACGACCAGGGTCGCGCGGCCGTCTGGGCCGAGATCGAAGCCGTCGTTGAAGAGCCGGTAGGGCGTGTTCTCCGTGGTTCCAATCAACGGCCCCGCGGTACCGAGACCCCATCCTCGCGCGAGCCGGATCCAGAGGATCGCGCCCGAGGCTCCGGCGAAGAAAAGTAGGGCGAGCAGCGCCCGCCAGCGCGGGAACCAATGCGCCGCGAGGATCGGTACCGTCACCATCAGGGAGAATTTCGCCAGCGCCGAAAGGACCCCGAGCCCCACCGCCCCGGCCCGCCTGCGCACGCTGGCGCCGATGGCGAGGAGGAGCGCGCCCATTCCCAGGGCGATCATGATCGTGTCGTTGTGGCCGTCGCCCGCGAACATCAGGAGGAAAAGTGGGTTCAGCCCGATGGCGGCGGCGACGAACGCCGGGTCCCGCCCCGCTCGCTTCGCCACCATCCCGGCGAGCACGGCGACCACCACCCAGAGCGTCCCCGAGAGCAGCTTCTGCCCGAAGACGGCGGCACGCAGGTTCGTCCCCGTGAACGGGATGGTGACGCCGCCTACGGCATACGTGACGGGCCCGTAGCCGCTCGGCAGATTCTTGTAGGTCACTACCTGGTCGCCGATTGGGTCGTTTTGTGCGCCGGGGACGCCCGAGCCGGGTCCGCAGAAGAAGCTCCCATCCGGCGCCCGCTGAAACTCCCCGCAACGCGCCGGGTACTTTCCGTGGACCCAGAGCGTGCGCACGTCCGCCGCAAAGTGGGTCACGTCCGGTGAGAAGAACGGCACCTGCGGCAGAACTGCCGCTCCCGCTATCGCCGAAGCGATGATCGCCGCCCGGAAGCCGCCCGGGAACCCCCTCCGTATTGCCCAGAGGCAGATCCCGTACCCCGCCGTCACCGCCGCGAAGGCGAACGCGAACTCCCACATCGTGCTCCGCTCCGGCGCCTCTATCCGGAGGAACGGGTTGCGGACGCTCTGGATGCCCACCGACCAGATCGCGTAGGGCAGGCTGATCGCCAGGAGCCAGGTGGCGGCGATGATCACCGTCCCGGCGCTGAACCAGGCAAGCGACCGCCGCTCTTCCGGTGTGGCGCGATTAAGTGACAGGAAGTGAGCGATCGCCATCGTGAATCTCGCGTGGAGTATGGTCCCAGGAAGAGTTGCGCGACGTGACCGCGGCCCAGACGCCGATCGGGAACCAGAGGAGCCCGATGACGCCGAGCCGCGCGGCAAGGCGGAGGCCCTGGAGGTTGAGCGGCACCAGCCGGGCGTGGGCCGCCAGGCCGGCCGGGACGAGCCATTCGCCCGCCATCCCGGCGAGGGCGGCGCGGAGGGGCAGCCGCCACGGCGCGCCAACCAGGGCGGAGAACAAGGCCAGGGTAACGGCCGTTCGGGTGAGGACGCGGGTCGGGAGAACGAGATAGAGGGCAAGGTCGGCCGCGCGAAGGTCTCCGCGAAGAGCGCGGGCGAGGAGCGGCGGCACGACCTGCCGGGCGACGCCGAAATGGCCCCGCGCCCAGCGCGCCCGCTGGCGCACCAGGGGGCGCAGCCCATGCGGTTCCTGAAGGCGAATCCGGGTGGTCGAAAGGAAGCGCACGCGGTGGCCAGCGAGGGCCAGCAGGGCTGTCAGTTCGAGGTCTTCGGTCACGGCGTGGAGTTCTGGCACAAGCTGGCGGGCCATGCTCGCCCGCAGGAAGAAGCCGCTGCCGCTCGCCGTGACCCCGAGGCCGAGGTTCTCGCGCGGTTTCCACCAGAGGAGGTTTCTCGCTCGCCGATCAAGCCCGTAGCCGTGGCTCAGCCAACCCTCGGATGGCTGTGGCACGGTCTCGACCTGAATGCAGGTCTCGCCCTCCATAGCCGCGGCCACGGCGGCCAGGAAGGTGGCGTCCACTCTCGAATCCGCGTCGAGGACGCCGATAGCCTCGCAATCGGAGGGGATGTGGGGGAGCGCGGCGCGAATGGCGTGCCGCTTTCCGGGCTGCGCTGTTTGCGCTTCGATGACGCGGACGCCAGGGCGCGCTGCCACGGCCGCCGTCGCGTCTTCGCAATTATGGGCCACCACCAGGAGTTGGAGAGCGTCCCGCGGATACTCCTGGGCCAGCAGGTCGTCCAGCAGTTGGCCGATCACCCGCGCCTCGTTGCGGGCACAGACGATCAGCGTGAAGCGCACCGGGCGGGCCGGCGATGGCGAGGCCTCCCTTCCCTTGAGGGCGCCCGCGACGTGCCCGGCGATAGTGATGAACGTCTGGTAGAACGAGACAAGGAGAACGAGCCACTGGATCGCCTTCGCGAGCCGCCAGAGGGGCCACAACCGCTGCATACCCGCAGTATGAGCGGGCAGCCGCCTGTGCGCTCTCGCGGCGCTCAGTTCACGTTCCGTTCGCGCGGGAAATCGGCGTAGATCGCGAGGTCGCCACCCTGGCGGCGCAGTACCTCGCGCCAGAGCGTCTCGGGTGTCGCCGTGAAGAGGTCGCGGCGCCGGGTGGGCACAACGAACCAACCTTCGGCCTCGATCTCCGCCTCAAGCTGTCCCGCCGCCCAGCCTGAATAGCCGGCGAACAGCCGTAAGGCGGCCAGGCCGGGACCCACTTCGGCCGGCTCCTGGCGGAGGTCGATGAGCCCCGTCGTCCCGCTCACGAGCGTCCAACCTGGGCCGGCCGGGAGGTCGAGGGCGCGAGCCAGGGCGAGCGCGGTCGTCGGTTCGACCGGGCCGCCACGGAAGAGCACTGGCGGCGCCGCGATGTACGCGGCCCAGCCCGGTAGATGCTCGTCGGCGCGCACCTCGGCGATCGGCCGGTTCAAAACGAGGCCGAGGGCGCCCTCCTCGGTGTGCGAGCAGAGGTAGACCACCGTCCGTTCGAAGTTCGGGTCGGTAAGGGCCGGGCTGGCCACCAGTAGCTCTCCTGTGTGCGATTTCTCCACGTGAACGATGCCCTCAAAAAGTGGCGCTGCGCTCAGCAGGTGAGCGTGAGCGTCGATGTCGCGAGCGGTCCCCCGTCCCCAACCGACCACGAGACGGTGTAGGTATCGGCGCCGAAGGAGCCTTTGACGTCGATGTAGCTCTGACCGGACGTAGCCGCTTCGACGAATGTGGCCTCGGCGACTGGCCCGTTCGAGCCGCTCCAACGGACAACGACGGTGGCGGGCGCGGAATCGAGCGTGAATCTCGCGTAGCTCCGCATCAGGCCGGCCGTGCACCCCTGGGGCCGGAGCGAACCGCCCGGCCCGGTGCAGCCGACTTCCGTGCAGAAAAGCGAGACGGCGAACGTCCCGCCCGTGCCCGTTGGTGGTGGAGGTGGAGGTGGTGGTGGCGCGGGCGCCTGAGTTGGCGTTGGCGTTGGTGTCGGCGTAGCCGTCGGTGGCTGAGTTGGCGTCGCCGTAGCGGCTGGCGCCGGGGTGGTGGGCGTCGGTGTCGCCGGGGCCGCGGTTGGCGGAGGTGCGGTGGCCGCCTGCGATGGCTCGGCCGTGGCGGGCCCCTTCGTCGAGGCGCGGGCTACCGCCTCGGTCAGGGTCGCGCTGGCTCCGGCAAGGCTGGTCGAGGCGCCGCCGTCGTCTCCGCCGCTGGCCAGCATCGCGCCGGCGCTGGCCGTTCCCACGACTACCGCGAGCCCGGCCACGCCGAGAAGCAGGGGCAGCGCGCCGAGCGCCAGGTCGGGCAGCCGGGCGGCTACTTCGGCGGCGCGGCCATCTGGTTCGAACGCGGTCACGAGAAATGGGATCATGCCCGCCGGCCCGATAATCCGTTTACGCGAGGGCTTCGCCCAAAGGCGTGTCGTCGCCTGCAGGCCGGCCGGGATGGTGAGGGGGCGGGGGAGCTTAAAGGTGCAGAGTCCGCGAGCGTCCCGTGCGTCGAAATCCACCGAGATGTCGCGCGGCGTGGGATTGCGGACGATGAGTTCGAAAGGTATCGCGCGCCACGCTCGAGCGCGTCCCTGGCGGATGTCCAGGCTTACGGACGCTCCGGGACGGGTACGGTTCGGGGTTCCAGCTAGGTCACTCATGTGGCTACGGCCACTCCGGTCGAGTCTCGCCGGGGCGCTGGCGGCTGCCTGAGAGTCTAGCGCGATTCGGCCCAACAGTCGCTCAACTGCTTAAGCACATTACGGGATCTTGACCTTTTGCCCCACCTTCAGGTTGAGACAGCCGGCATCGATGCCGTTCAGCGCGATGAACGCTTTCACCTCC
>JANMTH010000167.1:0-1897 GCA_031390305.1 Thermoflexaceae bacterium | reverse complement strand
GTCACGCCACCGATCAGGAGCATCGCCACCACCGTCAGGGCAACCACGAAGGATGTGTTGATTGAGCGTGCCAGCGTCTCCGTCATGCTCGCGTTCACAGCTTCTTCGATCGGGACGTAGGGGTCGCGTGCCAGCGTCTCGCGGATCCGGTCGAAGACGACGATCGTGTCGTGTACGGAGAAACCGATGACCGTAAGGATGGCCGTGATGAAAGCCGTATCGACCTCTGTGCCCCGCCATTTCCCCAAGAGCGCGAACAGCCCGAGGACGATGAAGGCGTCGTGGAGCACCGCCACGATCGCCGCCGCGCCGAACTTGAAGCCCATCCGGAGGCCGAAGTTTCGGAAGGCGAAGGCGATGTAGACCATGATCGCCACCGCGGCGACGCCGACGGCGATCGTCGCGTTGCGGGCGATCTCGCTCGAAACGGTCTCGGATACGGTGGAGAAGTCCTTCCGCGTCACCCCGGTGCAGCCCCCCGTCGCGTCCACGGCTCCGAAGCGCTTACAGAACTCCGCCTGGATCGTGTCGATCTCTCCCTGCTGTACTTCTTGCGGCCCGGGGGCATTGGAAAGGGTTATGGGCGGCGCGCCCTCCAGCTCTCGCGTGCGAATCAGGTACTCGTTTTCGCCTGCGCCCTGAACGCGCGCCTCGTCGTGGCCAAGGGCCTTCATCGTCTCGCGGATGTCGCCCTGGCTCACCGCCCTGGCGTTGAATTCGAACGTGAACGACGACCCGGAGGTGAACTCGATGCCTGGCTTGAGCTGAAAGAGGGCGAGGAAGATGGCCGCCACGACGAAGATCGCGAACGAGGTGCCGAGATACCACCAGCGCTTGCCGGCGAAGTCGATCATGACTTTCCTCCGGGCGTCTCCACGGCCCGTTCCCGTGGCGCCGTGCGTTTCTTCTCTTCGGCGTTGAACAGCCAGTGGTTCCTGGCCAACGGCGAACCGACGATCATCTTCAGGAACGTCCGCGTGACCGTGATCGCCGAGAACATACTGACGAGCACGCCGATCGCGAGCGTCAGGGCGAAGCCCTTCACCAGGTTCGCCCCGAACTGATCGCCGAACCAGTAGAGGATGAGACAGGTGATCAGCGTCGAGACGTTGGAGTCACGAATCGAACTCCACGCCCGGTGGAAGCCGAGGTCGATCGCCCGGTTGAGCGTGTGGCCCCTGCGTAACTCCTCTTTCATCCGTTCGAAGATGAGGATGTTCGCGTCGACGGCCATCCCCACGGAAAGGACGAAGGCGGCGATTCCGGAAAGCGTCAGCGTGACTGGCCAGAGCTTGAAGACCATCAACGTGAGGGCGGTGTAGACGCCGAGCGCGATCGCCGCCAGCAACCCCGGCAGCCGGTAGTAGAGGATCATGAACAGGGCGACGGCGAGGAGCCCGATCTCCCCCGCGTTCACGGAATCGACGACGGATTGGTCCCCGAGGGTCGCGCTGACTTCGTTCGATTGGATCGGGGTCAGGGGGATCGGAAGCGCGCCGCTGTTCAGCAGATCTGAGAGGTCTTTGGCGCTGGTGAACGACTCCTGGCCCGTGATCACGCCGCGATCGGAGATGACGCTCTGGACGGTGGCTTGCGAGATGACGCCCTCGTCGAGGGTCACGATCAGGAGGCGGCGGGGGTCGGCTTCAGGGTAACGAAGGGCGTTCGTCGTGATGTCCGTCAGCAGCTTCGATCCGTCGCCGGTGGTTACAAACTCGACGAGGTAGGTCGTGGTCTGGCGTGCGGGCCGGGTGTTGTTCTTCAGGTGGACACCGGTCATCTCGATGCATCCGGCGGGCAAGGGCGCGCCCAGCGGCTGCGGCGTGCAGACCGTGTTATCGAGCGAGCCGATGGCGGGCACGGTTTCGCCAGCCTCGTTGACGACCATGAACTTGAG
>JANMTH010000152.1:0-5581 GCA_031390305.1 Thermoflexaceae bacterium | reverse complement strand
CAACTCGCGCAGGGCGGCTTCAAGGTCGCGGCGGAGGCCCTCGCTGATGGCGTTGAGCTTTTCGGGGCGGTTCAGGGTGATGGTCGCGACGCCGGAGTCTTCCACCTCGACCAGGACGTTGTCGTAGTCAGCCACGGTTCCCTCCATCGCGGCGAGCGGCCGCGCGATGGGAGCGCATCATACAGGTGGAGGAGGGATGGGAACGGGCGGGCCGCAGGATCGTTGCGTAGTCCCGCATGCCGGCCGATATCGGACAGCGCCGGGCCCGGTTCGAACCGTCGGTGGCCGTCGAAGGGTACGGCTCCGGGCGGCCTTGCGGCGCGAGGGCGTGCGGCTTGAGATGGCACGGCGGCCCGCGCCCACTGAGGGGCGCGCCTACCCTGGTTAGCACGGCCGATGGGCGCCCTGTCAGAAGAGAATGGCGCTGAGGCGGCGCTGGTAGTCGCGGGTGACGGGGGCGTCGAGGCCGAGGATGTCGAAGACGGCGAGGGCGGCTTTGCGGGCGGCGCCTTCGGCGAAGGCGCGGTCGAGGCGGACGGATTCGAGCAGCTCGTCGAGCGCCGCCTCGTACTGGGCGCCGGCGGCGAGCATGACGCCGAGCCGGTAGCGGGCGCGGGGGTCGCGCGGGTTCGCCAACGCCTCGCCGCGGAGGTCCTCGCCGCCGTGGCGGGCGGCGAAGCCATCGAGGAAGATACGGTGCTTCAACACTTTGGCGCGGCGGTCCGTTGGCGCGCGTTCGAGGAGTTCTTCGGCCTCCTCAATCTCGCCGCGTGAGACGAGGAGCTGGGTGAGCCCGACGATCGCGTCCGCGTTCCCTGGCACCAACTTCAAGAGCTCCCGGAAGCTCGCTTCGGCCGCCGCCGGGTCGGCGCTGGCCAGATTGCTCGCCGCCTTCGCGGCCTTCTCGGCCTCAGTCGGCACGAGCCGCGTGAAGAACGCCCGGACCTGGGGCTCGGGCAGCGCGCCCGTGAATTCGGAGACGACCTTGCCGCCGCGGAAGGCCTTCACGGCGGGGATGCCCTGGATGCGGTACTCCGTCGCCGTACGCGGGTTCTCGTCCGTGTTCAGCTTCACGAGGAGGACGTCGGCGTCATGCTCGCCCGCGACCTTTTCGATGATCGGCCCGAGGACGCGGCAGGGGCCGCACCAGGGCGCCCAGAAATCGACGACGACGGTCTTCCCCGTGGAGGCGGCGAGGACATCCTCGGCGAAAGTGGCGTCGGTGGTTTCGAGGACGGCGTGTCCGGCGGGCATAGCGGTGACCTCCGAGAATCGTGCTTGTGGCGCGATCGTACGGGGTGCCAGGCGCTCGTGCCACGGCCGAGAGTGGCCCGGAAAATTCGGCCGCGTACCGCCGCTACCCCTTCGTGCGGCGCTGGTACATCGAGCCCGATTCGGCGACCGCCTTGAAGGCGTTCTCCATCGCCTGGCCGGCGGCGGCAAGGTCCCAGCGCTGTGGAGCGGAGACGACGCGGATGGGCTCAGGGTTGCTGTAAAGCGTGATGTTGTAGCCACTGGAGCCGACGACCCAGCCGTTAATCCAGTCGCTATCGCGGCCGGCCAGGTAGGTCACGGGGATGGCGATGTTGTCCGGCGAGCGCTCCGGGTCCTCCTCGTCCTGTACCCAGCCGCGCCGCCGGTCCTCGGGCACCGTCGCCGTCATCCGCGTCGAAGCGCCCGGAGCGATTGCGTTCGACGTGACGCCATACCGGTTCAGCGCCTGGGCGCAGGAGTAGGTGAAGCCAACGATCGCCATCTTCGCGGCCGCGTAGTTCGGTTGGCCCGGCGCGCCGAAGAGGCCAGAACCGGAGGTAAAGTTGATCAGCCGGTACTTCCCCTCCTTCGCCTGGCGCCAGTAGAGCGAGGCGAACTTCGTCGTGTTGAAGGTGCCTTTGGCGTGGACCGCCATGACGGAGTCCCACTCCTCCTCTGTCATGTTGAAGACCATGCGGTCGCGGAGGATGCCGGCGACGTTGACGAGCACGTCGAGGCGTCCGAACTCGTTCAGGGCAGTGCGGATGATGTTCTCGGCGGCGTCGTGGTCGGCGACGTTGTCGAAGTTGGCGACGGCCTTGCCGCCGGCGGCCCGGATCTCGGCAACCACCTGGTTGGCCGGCGAATCGTCCGGGATCGAGCCTTCGACCGAGACGCCCAGGTCGTTGACGACAACCGCGGCCCCTTCGGACGCGAGCTTAATCGCGGAGGAACGGCCGATGCCGCGGCCCCCGCCGGTGACAATGCAAACCCGACCATCCATGGAACCCAAGGCAGCGCCCTCCAAGCGTGTGGATGGCGCGAGTATAACGGGCGAAACCCGCGTGTTCATGCCGCCCGGTCGGCGGCTGCCGCGCCGGTAAGGCCGGAAGAACCCTGTCGCACGAAGCGGAGCTGATGCCCCTTCTCGACGCCGTCCGCCGCACCCGCTGGAAGCTCGATCACGCCCTTCGCGCCCCGCCCGCCGAAGGCCAGACCGACCCACGGCCGAACGCGCCGCGCCACCTTCGTGACGCGAAAGTCGGCATCATAGAAGACGGCGTCGATAGCGAACCGCATGAACATCATGTGGATAGAGGCACAGGGCCGGATATCGAGCCCGCCGCCGTTCGGGAGGGAGCGGGCGAGCATCAGCCCGCGGAAGCGGGCCCATGCGCTCATCGCCGAACCGGCGCTGTGGGCCAGGGCACGGCTCGCCGTCGTGTCATAGATGGCCAGCATCTAGAAGGCCGCCTTCATCTGAATGATCGCCGGACCGCCGATGACGATCATGATCGTCGGGAAGATGAAGAGGACGAGCGGGAAGACCATCTTGATCGGCGCCTTGAACGCCTGTTCCTCCGCCTTCTGCTTGCGCTTCGTGCGAATCACGCCCGTCTGGACGCGGATAACCGACCCGATTGAGATGCCCATGCTTTCGGCCTGGACGATCGAGTTGATCAGCGATCGAAGCTCCTCGACGCCGGTTCGGTCCGACATATCGAGCAGTGCGTCACGCCTCGACCGGCCCATCGAAATCTCGCGCATGGTCCGCGTCAGCTCCTCGCAGAACGGGCCTGTCACCTTCTCGATGACGCGATTGAAGGCGGCGTCGATGCCGAGTCCGGCCTCGACCGAGGCGGTGATCAGGTCGAACGCATCGGGAAGGGAGCGCCAGATCGCCTTCTGGCGGCGCTTGATCTTGCCCAGGAGCCAGACGCGGGGCCCGTAGAGGCCGAGACCGACCATCACTCCGTACATGATCAGCGGCGTCTTCCCACCGACGCCGCCGGCCAGGATGACCATCAGCATCACGAGCGGGAACACCCCGGCGGCGATGGCCACGGCGAGGATGAAGTGGCCCGCCTTGAAGTGCATGCCGGACCTGAGGATGGCATGCTCCAGCCGGTCCGACATCTTCGAAGGGAGGATGGCGTTCGATCGGCGGGAGACCGCGGCCATGATCGGGCGCACGACGCGCACGGTGAAGGCGGCCTCCGGGTCCGGGAGCGCTTCCCGGCCAGGCCGGGTGTAGCGCAGACCCCCGAGCCTACCCTCCATCGCGGCATCGCCCTGCCCGCGATAGGCCACGCCGTAGACCACGAGGGTCACGGTAATGAAGACTCCGAGCGAAATGAAGAGTTCGAGCACGCTTACACCTCGATGTTGACGATTTTGCCGATGATGAGGAACCCGATGGTTTCCAGGATGGCGGCCGCGCCAAGCATGATGTGACCGAGCGGGTCCGTGAAGAGGAGCATCATGAACTCCGGGCTGATGAGCATGAAGGCTGCCCCGAGCCCAACCGGGATGCCGCCGATCACGTAGCCCGTCATCCGCTGCTGCGATGTGAGCGTCCGGATTTCGCCCTTGATTCGCTCCCGTTCACGCATCGTGTGGGCGACGTTGTCCAGGATCTCCGCCAGGTTTCCGCCGACGGAGCGCTGAATGAGGACCGCCGTGATGACGATGTCGAAATCCGGGCTACCGATCCGCTGGTTGAGGGCGCCGAGGGCCTGTTCGACGCTTGCCCCCATCGATGTATCGCGCAGCGTCCGGCGCATCTCGAGAGAGAGCGGAGCGGGGAGCTGCTCGGCGGCGCCTTCAAGGGCCTGGAGGAACCCGAAGCCCGCGCGAAGGCCGCTGGCAAGCATCTGCAAGAGCTCGACCAGCTGGCTTTCGAGCTTCTGCGTCCGCTTCGTGATTCGCCGCTTCAGCCAGAACCCGACAAGGAAGAAGCCGAGGGGCGCCCCCGCGAACGCGAGAACCTTGACTGGCGAAACCATGAAGAGCACCGCCAGGAGGGCCAGGCCAACACCGACGCGGAGGATGAAGTACTCCCGCACGTTGAGGGCGACACCGCCCCGCTCCAGATCTGTCGCCCACTTCTGCAAGAGCCTGGTGGAGACGAGGTTGACCCCGCCGAGACGGAGGTTGGAACGCTTGCGGAGGTTGAAAATCGAAGAGATCGCCCCAGAACTGGCCTGCCCATCGCCTTTCAGGCGATTGAGGCGATCGAGTGCCCCCGTGGATGCGACGCCCCACTGGCCGTACCAGAGGGTCACGGTGAATAGAAAGGCCCCGGTTGAAAGAGCCGCGAGAATCAGCACCATCGTCTTACCACTCCTTCGTGCCGCCGCCAAAGAGCTGCGGCGGCATCTCGATGCCCGCGAGGGCGAACTTGGTCGCGAAGCCAGGGCGGATGCCGGTCGGGAGCATGGCGCCGTGCACCTTCCCATCAGCGTCTACGCGGTCCAGCTTGAACAGGAAGATGTCTTGGAGGGTGACCGTGTCCCCTTCCATGCCGCTCAACTCCGTCACATGCGTGACCTTGCGCGAGCCATCCTGGAGGCGCTGGACCTGGATAAAGACATCGATGGCGGCCGCGATCTGTTCGCGGATCGCCCGCGCTGGCAGGTCCATCCCGGCCATCAGGACCATGTTCTCGAGCCGCGCGACCGCGTCACGTGGGGTGTTCGCGTGGACCGTCGAGATCGAGCCATCGTGGCCGGTGTTCATCGCCTGAAGCATGTCGAAACACTCTTCGCCACGGACCTCACCGACGATGATGCGGTCTGGCCGCATGCGCAGACAGTTCCGGACAAGGTCGCGCTGCTTGATCTGGTTCTTCCCTTCGATGCTCGCCGGCCGGGCCTCGAGAGTGATCACATGGTCCTGCTGAAGCCGCAATTCGGAGGGGTCCTCGATCGTGATGATCCGTTCCGTGTTCGGAATGAACGCTGAGAGGGCGTTCAGCATCGTCGTCTTGCCGGTGCCGGTACCGCCGCTGATGATGATGTTGAGGTGTGCCCGGACGCACATCGCGAGGAACTCCGCCGTGGCGTCGCTCAGCGAATCGACGCCGACGAGGTCCGCCATCTTCATCTTGTCGGCGCGAAACTTTCGGATCGTGATCGTCGGCGCCTTCGGCGAAGCCGGCGGGATTGTGATGTTCACGCGGGAGCCATCGGGGAGGCGCGCGTCTACCATCGGGCTGGATTCGTCGATGCGGCGGCCGAGCGGGGCGACGATGCGTTCGATGATCCGCATGATGTGCTGCTTATCCCGAAAGCGCGCCGGACTGCGGAAGATCCGCCCGTTCTGCTCG
>JANMTH010000095.1:0-1688 GCA_031390305.1 Thermoflexaceae bacterium | reverse complement strand
GCATGGGCAGTTTCCTGCGCCCAACCCCGCCAGGGGCATCTCCAAGCTAGCCGAAGGGGCGGCAAGGGTCGAGCGAGGTGGACGCTGAACGACGATGTGAACCACAAAGGCACGAAGAGCACGAAGGCGGGTCCGGTGCGGGAGAGGCGGGGAGCGGGTGGTGGTACTGGGGGCCGGACCCTCGCAAGAGCCACAGCCAGGGCTCGGGGCATGGAGGCGGCGCTTGGGGAGCCCGGGTGGTAGGCGGCCCCTGTGGGCCGGGGCTACCGCGTCGCAGTCGTTGGGCGCGCTGGCGGCTCCGTTTCTGCTATAGTTCTGGCCACACAAACCACCGTTGCACAGAGCAGGAGCCAGCTATGAAGTTCACGTACGATACCGACGTCGAGGAGTTCCGCGGCGAAGTCCGCGAGTTCATCGCGAAAGAACTGCCGCCAGAAGAGGAGCGGATCCGCCGGGCGGAAGAGGGCGGCTTCAAGACCAATCAAGAAGAGTACGACTACACGATGGGCTTCCAGAAGAAGCTCTCGGAGCGCGATTGGCTGGCGATGGCCTGGCCGAAGGAGTACGGCGGCGGCGGCGCGAGCCACATGCGGCAGCTCGTTTACAACGAAGAGATGGCCTACAACGGCGCGCCTTCGATGAACATGGGGATCGCCTGGGTGGGCCCGAGCCTGATGCTCTACGGCACGGAAGAGCAGAAGACACGGTTCATCCCCCGGATCACTGGCGCGGACGACTGGTGGTGCACGCTGTATTCGGAGCCGGGGGCGGGCTCGGACCTGGCCGCTCTGCAGACGCGGGCGGTGCGCGACGGCGATGATTATGTCCTCAACGGCCAGAAGATCTGGACTTCGGGCGGGCATCTTGCGGACTGGGGCTGGCTGGCCGCTCGCACGGACCCGGACGCGCCGAAGCACAAAGGGATCACGATGTTCATGGTCGATATGAAGTCGCCCGGGGTGACGGTGCGGCCGCTGATCAACATCGCGGACCGCCACGGCTTCAACGAAGTCTTCTTCGAAGATGTCCGCGTGCCGGCGACGCAGGTAGTGGGCGAAGTGAACCGCGGCTGGTACCACATGGCGGTGGCGCTCGACTTCGAGCGCAGCGGGATCCAGGCCTACGCCGGTGGGCGGAAGAGCGTAGAGCGGCTGACGAACATCGCCCGCGCGCACCCGGAGCTGGGCAAGCAGCGCAGGACGATCCGGACGGAGCTGGCGGACCGGGCGATCGAAGTCGCGACGGGGACGTTCCTGGCCTACCGGGTGGCGACGATGCAGGCGAAGGGGATGGTGCCGAACCACGAGGCGAGCTGCAGCAAGCTCTTCGGTAGCGAAATGGGCCAGCGGATCTCCTCGACGGGGATGCACCTGCTGGGGATGCTCGGCCAGCTGCGGGACGGGACGAAGCACGAAGTTTTCGACCAGGCGACGGGGTACCTGCAGAGCGTCAGCGGAACGGTGGCGGCGGGGACGAGCGAAATCCAGCGGGGGATTATCGCGACACGTGGGCTGGGGCTGCCGCGGGGGTAGCGGCGCCGGCGTGCGGTACATCGCCAAGGGGCCAAGACGCCAAGGGTGGTGCCGGTGCGGCTCAGGCGATGACGCGGTAGACGCGGTGGAGGCCGGCGAAGCCCTTCATCTCGACCTCTTGGCCATCATCGCACGGGACTGTTGTCCCGAGACGCT
>JANMTH010000520.1:0-5481 GCA_031390305.1 Thermoflexaceae bacterium | reverse complement strand
GAGGTTCCAGAGCCCGCGGTTCTTCGCTTCCGCCTTCAGGTCATCAAGGATCGGCGGGTAGGAGTGGTCGGGGCCAGCGTGGTACTGGCGGTAGTACTCAGTCTCGTTCGGGAAGATGAAGTCGTCCATGAACGTGCGGACGTCTTCCTGGCGGGCGAGGCCTTCGGCGGTGAAGTCGTAGGGCATGGGTCGTCTCCTTTCGTGTGCACACGGGGCCGCGGAAATGCAAGGAGATCATTCGCCCCGGGCGGAGTGGGCGCAAGCCTGCCCTCCAGCCTGCATCGGCCGCGACCACGCGATCGGCGAAGCGGTGCGCGTTCGGCCGGTAGTCACGCCATTTTGCGGGCCGGCAGGCTCAGGTGAGCTGTAGGCCGATATCGAAGGCGCCGTTGTAGGCCTGGCCAGTCTTCGTGAGCGGGACGAGGAGTTGGCTGCCGGACTGGCGGTAGATCCCGTCGCCGCTGTTCTTCTGGTTTCGTTGGCTCGCCGTCCCATAGGCCGAATCGGCCGCGAAGATCTCATCGGCTACGGCGTCGTCGAAGAAGAGCTGGGAGGTGAAATCGAACGTCTTCCCGCCTGGCGCCGTCCCACGGATCTTGAAGTGCAGGTGGACGGTGCGGCCCCGATAACCCAGACGCTCACCCGTCGGGCCGGGCTTCGAGGCTGGGCAGCGTGGTTGCTACGTCCGGGCCGGGCCCGCTCCGCGAATGGGGATGCCGCAGAGGTGGTCCCGCGCCTGGTCCCGGTAGCGCCAGAGGGTCATGACGCCATCGAGCGCCAGGGCCTGCCAGCGATTCCCGTTCTCGTCCTCTTCAATCGGGATCACGGCTCCGCGCAGGCGGCCGTTCGAGTAGGCCTTGTAGGTGGCGATGTTGGGATTGGTCAGACCCTCGGGGTCGCGCGCGCGTAATTCTGCCTCGGGCCGCCGGTTGTCTGGATCGGTATTCAGTTTGGCTCTCCCACGTTCAGCGTTCGGATGTTGTGCGAAGGCTAGAACTGAACGGCCTATTGTGACAACTATCCAGTCCCGCGCGAGAGTGCGGACGCGGCCCGGAAGGCGGGGTTGAACCACGCAGGCGCGAAGGAAACGAAGGATTCGAAGGAGGATGGGAACGGCCGAGCGTGGGGTTCGGCGCTTCGGGCCGCTTCGGAACCGGCCCGGCTACTGGCTGAGCGGCTGATCCGCTATCGTCTCATCGCCCCGTTGGACGGCTCTGGAGGCTGTGCGTGAATGAACAGGACCACGACTTGAGCGAGTACGTCGATATCGCGGCGCTCGCGGCCTTCCTCGACGAGCGGCTCGGGGGCCGCCCAACGCCGATCACGGTGACGAAGCACGTCGCGGGCTATTCGAACGTCACGCTGTTCGTCGATCGGGGAGGCGAGCGGATGGTGCTCCGGCGGCCGCCGGCGGGGAACCTCCTCCCCTCGGCGCACGACGTACTGCGCGAATTCCGGTTCATCTCGGCGATCTACGGGCAAGCCCGCGTTCCCCGCCCGATCGCGAGCTGCGCCGACGACTCCGTGATCGGTGCGCCGTTCTACCTGATGGCGCGCGTCACGGGGACAGAGATTCGGGCTGAGATTCCGGCGCCGTACGACCACCCGGCGGGGCGGCGCACGATGGCCGAGGATATGGTCGGCGCGCTGGTGGAGGTACACGCCGTGGACTGGCGGGCGGCGGGACTGACGGCGCCGCCTGGGAGCTACGTCGAGCGCCAGCTCCGCCGCTGGCAACGACAGTGGGACCTCACGCGTCCGCGCACCCGCGAGCTCGCGGGGCTCGACCGCGTGAGCGGCTGGCTCCACGGCCATGTCCCCTCGGAAGCGGAGACCGTGATCGCCCACGGCGACTACAAGATCGACAACGTGATGTTCGACCTGGCGGAGCCACGCGTGGTGGCGATCCTCGACTGGGAGCTGGCGACGTTGGGCGACCCCCTTTCCGACGTGGGTTGGCTGCTGAACACCTGGGGCGAACGCGGACAGCCGCCGACCCGTGGTGACGTGCCGCCGATCACGACGGGGGAAGGCTTCCCCACGTCCGATGAGCTGGCTGCGCTGTACGCGGAGAAGAGTGGGCGCTCGCTGACCGATATGCGCTTCTATCGGCTCCTGGCGTCGTTCAAAAGCGCGGTGATCAGCGAAGGCATCCACATGCGGTTCATCGAGGGCAACGTGACGAACCCCCTCGCGGCGCGGATGGAGAAGCAGGTGCCGGCGATGGTCGAGCGGATGCTCCGGCTGATCGAGGACTGACGGCTCGGGGAAACGCGGAGGGCAGGATCCGGGGCCGCTCCTGTGCAGACGCGGCTCGGTCTGGGGTCGCGGCGCCGAACCCGGCTGCTTCGGGCGCCGTGTTCTTTGTGTATTGGCGCACCCAACGCGTATAAATGGCTGCATGACGCGTAACACGAATCTCAGTCGATCCGTCGAGGGGAAAGTCGCCCTCATCACCGGCGCCGGCAGTGGCATGGGCCGGGCAACCGCGCTCCTCTTCGCCGACGAGGGCGCCCGCGTGGCGGCTATCGACCGCGACGAAACGGTCGACGCGGTAGTGCACACGATCCAGGAGGCGGGCCAGACGGGACGCGCCTGGCGGCTGGACGTTGGCGACCGAGCGGCCGTTGAACGGACGATCGCCGATATCGTCGCCGAGTTCGGCGGCCTCGATATCCTGGTGAACAACGCTGGCATCTCGCGCGGCGGCCCGATCGACAGCGAAGACTTCGAGGAGCGCTGGGCGGAGACGCTGCGCATCGACCTGACGGCGCTGACCTATACCATCCGGGCGGCGCTCCCGCATCTTCGGAAGTCGGATTCGCCCCGCATCGTCAACATCGCCTCGACGGAGGGTTTGGGGGCGACGCCGGGGAACAGCCCGTACACGGCGGCGAAACATGCCGTCATCGGCCTCACGCGGTCGCTCGCCGTGGAGCTGGGGCGCGAGGGGATCACGGTCAACGCTATCTGTCCGGGGCCGATTCGGACGGGGATGACGCAGGGGATTCCGGAGGAGGCGAAGCAGCACTACGCCCGGCGGCGGACGGCCCTTGGCCGCTATGGCGACCCGGAAGAGGTGGCGCAGATGACGCTGAGCCTCTGCCTCCCGGCGGCGTCCTTCGTGACGGGCGTGGCCCTGCCCGTGGATGGCGGGCTCACTATCCGCCGGGCATAGCCGCCCTTCGAGTAAGATGGCGGGATGGAAGTCCGATTCTATGCCACGCTAAGGCCGATCGTCGGCGGGAAGCTCGTCGTCTTCGACCTACCCGCCGATACCAGCGTTCGGACGCTGCTCAACTCCGCGACCGACCGATTCCCCGCGTTGGGGCCGCTTATCTGGAAGGCTGAGGGTGAACTCGGCGAGTACCTGAAGGTCTTCGTCGATGGGCGGGAGATCCGCCACCTGGCCATGCTCGAAACAGCTTTGCCGGCGACGGCGAGCATCGACATCTTCCCACCCGTCGCCGGCGGATGACGGTGCTGGAGGTCCGGAACCTTAAGCCGGCGCTGATCGCCAGCTACCTCCGGGAAGAACTCGATGGTGACGGTGATGACGAGGGCGTCGCCGGTGAGGGCTGGCGCGTACACCTGCGCGTAGGGGAACCAGCGGGCGTCGGCCGATTCCGGGTGCCAGTGCTCTTCCTGGAGATCGAGGGCCAGCGCGAAGCGGAGGTGACGGCGTTCCTGCGCCGGAAGACGATGCGCGGGGGCGGCTGAGACACCGCCGGACACATCGCGGAAGGCCACGCGATCACCTGCACGCGCGAATCGGACCGTGCTAAACTCCGCACGTCGTTCAGCGCGTCCAAACAACCGGCCGGTTATCCAGTTTCGGCCGAAACAGCAGGAGGGGCCAGTGCGAACCGAAGTCCACCCGATCAACGGCATGACCTATGAAGAGCTCGGCGGCGGGATGATCCGCGTCACCAAAGGCGAGGAGTTCGGCGTCTTCGACTGGGAGGGCCACTGGAAGGAGGGCCGGATCAGGCACGCCGACCCCCACTTCCTCCAGTACGTGGGTGGGCCAGACCTCCCCGCGGGCTTCGATGTGTACCGCACGCAGATGCCTTCGCGGGGCCTGCGGGAGGAGAGCGCGGGCGACGCGGCGAACGACAGCTATACTGGCGCCCTTCGCGCCGACCCGCGGACGGCGGCGATGCGGATGATGGCGACCCGGCCGCCCGGAGTGCCGGTGTGGGCGAAGTACGTCGGCGACCCCGGGCGCGACACGCCGAAGGGGAAGCGCTCCTCGGCTGTCTCTTTCCACGAACTCCTGGACCGCGACAGCCATCCGGAGCGGGTGCCGGAAGCGCTCCGCCAGAATTCGCCGATGCCCGGCGGAGTGACGAAGGTACCGACGGAACGCTATTTCGCGAAGAAGTGGCACGAGATCGAAGTCGAAAAGATCTGGAAGCGCGCCTGGCAGTTCGCCTGCATGGAACAGGACATCCCGGAGGTGGGGGACTACATCGTCTACGATGTCGCCCATCTCTCCTGGATCGTGGTGCGAACGGGGGAGAACAGCTTCAAGGCGTTCAACAACGCCTGCCTGCACCGTGGCCGCCAGCTCCGCGAATTCGATGGCAAGTGCGCGACTGAGTTCCGCTGCCCCTTCCACGGCTGGTCCTGGGAGTTGGACGGCAGCCTCCGGGAGATCCCCTCGGAATGGGACTTCCCGGAGATCCGCGAGGAGGCGGGCCACCTTCGCGAGGCGAAACTGGGGACGTGGGGCGGGTTCGTCTTCATCAATCCGGACCCGGATTGCGAGCCGCTCGAACGCTTCCTCGGGTCGCTGCCGGAGCACTATGAGCGGTACGACTTCGAGAAGCGCTACAAGCAGATGCACGTGGCGAAGGTGATCCGGGCGAACTGGAAGGCGACCCAGGAAGCGTTCATGGAGGGCTACCACGTTCTGGCGACGCACCCCCAGGCCCTGATGGCCGGCGGCGACGGGGCGAACCACCAGTACGACGTGTTCGGGAACTGGTGCCGGGCCGTCACCATCGCGGCGGGCGCGAGCGCGCACCGGGGCATTCACCCGGACCTGGACGAGGTGGTAGAGCGCAGGGCGGTGGCCGCCAACGCGACTCGCGAAGCGCTCCGCCCGGTGATCGGTGAACGGGCCGAGATCTACTGCGACGCGGAGCTCGTAGACGGCTACTACAACAACCTCTTTCCGAACTTCCATCCGTGGGGCGCGTTCAGCCGGATCGTCTACCGCTTCCGGCCGTATGGCGACGACCCGGACATGAGCATCATGGAGATCCTCTACCTCGTTCCCTGGCCGGATGGCGAGCCGCGCCCGCCAGCCGCGCCGATCCACTGGCTGGGGGCGGATGAGGACTTCACGAACGCGCCGGAGATGGGCGCACTTGGCCGTGTGTTAAACCAGGACACCTACAACCTGCCGAAGATCCAGCGCGGGATGAAGACGAAGGTCGACCCGTACATCAACCTCTCGGCGTACGCCGAGGGGAA
>JANMTH010000055.1:0-6544 GCA_031390305.1 Thermoflexaceae bacterium | reverse complement strand
AGGACTCGTCCTCCGGGCTCGCTTCATCGCCGAGCGCCCCGGGCACGTGGCGGGTAACGGCGTCGATAAGGACCATGGCAGGCAGCTCGCCCCCCGTCAGGACGTAGTCGCCGATGGAGACCACGCGATCGACGCGATGCTCGACGAAGCGTTCGTCGATGCCTTCGTAGCGTCCGGCGATGAGGATGAGCCGCGGTTCACGGGCCAACTCGCGAACGAGCCGGTCCGTGAGACGTTCGCCCTGGGGCGAAAGGTAGACGACCAGGCCCGGCGCCGGGGCGAGGGCACGGACGTGGGAGAGGGCGGCGTCGAGCACATCTACGCGCAGGACCATCCCCTGGCCGCCGCCGAACGGATAGTCATCGACGGTGCGGTGGCGGTCCGTGGCGTGCTCGCGGATGTCGTGCAGATGGAGGTCGAGGAGGAGCGACTCGCGCGCCCGGCCGATGATCGAGACATCGAGCGGGCCGGCGAAGGCCGCGGGGAAGAGCGTGAGCACATCGACGCGGAGCATGGGCGACGAGTATAGGGGCCGCGGGCCAGGGTCCACCGGCTAGCAGGACGCCCATCTCCTCAGCTGTGGCCGCTGTCCGCGTCCGTTCGATGCTCGACGGGGAGGCCGAGGACATCGGCGATGTGGGGGAAGAGGGGGAGGAGGACGTCGAGGCCCTCGGCGACGGCCTTCGGGTTGCCGGGCAGATTCACGATCAGTGTCCGGCCGCGGGTGACCGCGATGCCCCGTGAAAGGACGGCGTATGGCGTCTTCTTCAGGCCCTCGATGGCGAGCGCGATCGGGAGGCCCGGTACGTCACGGTCCGCGACGTCGCGGGTGGCCTCCGGGGTGATGTCCCGTGGCGAGAGACCCGTGCCGCCGGTGGTGAGGATGATGTCGGCGACCGCGCCGTCGCACCAGGCGTGGAGCTGCCCGGCGATCGCTGCCCTATCGTCGGGAAGGAGCGCGCGCGCTACGACCTCGTGCCCGGCGGCCAGACAACGAGCGCTGGCGAGGGCGCCGCTTGCGTCCTCGCGCTCACCGGCGGCGCCTTTGTCGGAGCAGGTGAGGATCGCGACGCGGGCCATGTACACCCCGTTAACAAACGCAGAAATAAGGGCAAAGCCCTACTTGACACCCTGGTGGGCGGACAATTAGTCTTCGGGGGGTCGAGTGGGGAGGAATGGGGAGAAATCCCACAGATTCCCAAACTCAGACCGAAAACCGGGCCGGTTCGCATCGGACCTGGGCAGGAACGGGAACGGAAATGGCATTCCTCGGTCGCGTCGATGTGCTGAAGGTCGACGACAAAGGGAGGCTCGCCATACCCGCGAAGTTCCGGCCCCAGTTCGGAGCGGACGCTGCCTATCTTACATCGAGTGAGGACCCGTGTATCGCCGTCTACACCAGGACATCCTTCGATGAAGCGTCGGCCGAGATCCTGAACGTCTCGGCCAAAGCCTCGGAGGGGCGCAAAGGCCGTCGAAAGTTCTTCGGCGACGCGAGCGACCTGATGCCGGATGGCCAGGGTCGAGTGAACGTCCCGCCCGCGCTCCTGGCGCATGCGGGCATCGAAAAGGGCTCCGACGTGCTGATCATCGGCGCGGGGGAGTGGTTCGAAATCTGGAGCCTGGCGCGCTGGGCGCAGTGGGAAGAATCTCTGGAAGGGGAGGCGTAACGTGGTTGTTATGACTAGTACTTTCACGCACACGCCCGTCCTCCTCGAAGAGGCTCTCCAGTACCTCGCTATCCGCGAAGGCGGAACCTACATCGACGGTACGACCGGCCTGGGCGGCCATAGCGAGCGCATCGCCGAGGCCATCGGCCCGGCGGGACGGCTGCTCTGCGTCGACCAGGACCGCGACGCGCTGGAGTTCGCGCGGACAAGGCTGGCTCCGTTTGGGAGCCGTGTCGGCTTTGCCCACGGGAACTTCCGCGATCTCGCGAGCATCGCGGAAGGGGAAGGGTTCAGCGGCGTCGATGGCGTCCTCCTGGACCTGGGGATCTCGTCCATGCAGATCCAGACGGGGAAGCGCGGCTTCGCCTTCGGCCTGGAAGGGCCGCTTGATATGCGAATGGACCCATCGACCGGCGGACTGACGGCCGCCGACATCGTAAACAGCTGGGACGAAGCGTCGCTGGCGGACCTGATCTACGCCTATGGCGAAGAGCGGGAGAGCCGCCGGATAGCCGCCGGGATCGTGCGTGCACGGCCGCTGGCAACGACGTGGGATTTAGCCAGAGCCGTCGAGCAGACTGTGAGGGGCGCAAGGGGCCGAACCCAAATTCACCCCGCCACCAAGGTCTTTCTTGCGCTCCGGATCCGGGTCAATGGCGAACTCGACAGCCTTGACGCGGTTCTTCCGCAAGCTCACAGTCTGCTCGGCTTTGGAACTGACGACCACGCTGGCGGACGCCTCGTGGTCATCAGTTTTCATTCGCTCGAAGACCGCCGCGTGAAGCAGTACTTCCGCCGCGAATCCACCGACTGTCTCTGTCCGCCGGCGCTGCCGGTTTGCCGGTGTGGCCACCTGGCTACGCTGCGAGAGCTGACGCACCGCGCTATCCGTCCAACCGAGGACGAGAGTTCGCGGAACCCGCGCGCGCGGAGCGCGGTCCTGCGCGCCGCCCAACGGATTCGATAACCATGGCCACGATTCGCAGGCCCTACCCGGGCATCCGCCGTGGCATTCCCATCCAATTGGGGTTCGGCATCAATGGATGGGTGCTTAGCGCCCTGATGGTCTTCGCTATTGGAGCCGCTCTCCCCGTGCTCCAGAACAGCGGCGTGACCGCCCGAGGGTTCGATGTCCAGAGGCTGGAAGCGCGCCAGGCGCAGCTTTCGGCCGAGATCCGCCTCACCGAAAAGGATGTGGCGGCGCTCACTTCGCTCGACCGGATCGAGCGGCGGGCTCGGGACCTCGGCCTTGGGCCAGGCACGGACCCCTACTTCGTGACTGTGGATGAAGCCGGCCCGGCCCCGGCGAAAATCCCCGCTGAGTATCTCCCCGGCCCCGCCCCGAAAACGGGCGAGGCCGATCCCTGGTGGCGCTCACTCTTCTCGTGGATGCCGCTCGGGAAATAATCAGTCACCGGGAACCGCAAGGCTTCCGGAACGGAGGCGCGTTCTTCATGGCGCAGTCGCGAGCCAGTGGGACTCGTCGCGTGTGGCTGCCGGCGGCAGCCTTCATGGCGTTCGCCCTTCTCGTTCTCCTCCGTCTCATCCAGGTCCAGGTACTCGACCACGACAAGTACGCGGCCACCGCCCGCGACGAACTGCAGGTGAACGAAGCGGTGTTCAGCCGCCGCGGGGCGATCCTCGATCGCAACGGCAACGTCCTCGCCACGAGTATCGACACCTGGGACATCTACGTCAGCGCCCGGATCTGGAGCGACGCTCAGCGGGCGGCGAAGAGCTCCGAGGCACTCGCCAAAGCGCTTGGCATCGATCCCGTCAAGCTCCGCGCCGATGTCGCGAAGAAGGAGATTGGCGACATCCTGATCGCGCGCGACGTGGACTACGAAGTGGGCCGCGAGCTGCTCGAACTGCGGCTTTCCGGTGTCGTCGCCCTCCCCAACACCGTACGAGTGAACCCGAATGGCGACCTCGGCGCCGGTGTCGTGGGGATGACCGGCGGTGACAACACGGGGCTCTCTGGCCTCGAGCACTCTCTCGACGCCGAACTGCAGGGTAAGCCCGGGAAGGCCGTCTACGAACGCGATACGACGGGCGCGCCGATCCCCTTCGGCCAATTCGTGATCAGCACGCCGGAGCCCGGGAAAGACGCCGTCACAACGATCGACCGCTTCCTCCAACGGATGGCCGAGCAGCGCCTCGCCGAGGCGATCGAGGCCACCCAATCGAAGGGCGGCGAGATCATCATCATGGACCCGAACACGGGGGAGATCCTGGCGCTCGCCTCGCTCCCGATGCTGAAGTACAGCCAGTTCCCGCCCGCCACCGACGCTCAGGTCGCGCTCCTGAAGAACCGGGCCGCGACGGAGACCTACCAGCCGGGCAGCGTGATGAAGGTAATGACGACGGCCGCGGCCATCGATTCGGGCGTCGTCAGCCCGGACACGGGCTACACTGATGTCGGTTACGTAAAGCAAGACGATGTCGAGCTTAAGAACTGGAAGGGAGAAGCCTGGGGCGACCAAACCATGACGGGCGTGCTCCAGCACAGCATCAACACCGGCGCCGTCTTCATGGCCCGGCTGGTGGGCAAGGATCGCTTCGCGGAGTATCAGCGGGCGTTCGGCTTCGGACGGGCCACGGGAGCGGGCCTCCCCGGCGAAGCGGCTGGCTTCTACAACGAGCCCGACGACAAGAACTGGACGATCGCCGACTTCTGGACGCAGGCTTTCGGGCAGGGGATCAACGTCACGGCGTTGCAGATGGTGACCGCCTTGTCGGCGGTCATCAACGGCGGCGAACTGCTCAAGCCGCACATCGTGAAGGCCTACATCACGGACTCAGGCCAGCGGCTCGAAGTGCCCAGGGTAGTCGTCGGCCGCCCGATCTCCGCCGCCACGAGCGCCACCCTGCGGAAGATGCTGTTCGACGTGGTCGACCCGCCGGACTTCGGCCATCCAGCCAAGCCGCGGGACTACCTCGCCGGTGGAAAGTCTGGAACAGCGGACATCGAGGCGAAGGACGGCCGGCCCGGGGGCGGCATCATCGTCTCGTTCGCGGGTTTCGCTCCCTACGCCAACCCACGCATCGTGGTGTACGTGAAGCTGGAAGAGCCGAAGAGCGAAGAAGCGACCGGCACGCGAACCGCGGCCCCGATCTTCAAGCTGATCGTCGATGACACCCTCCACTACCTGAACGTCCCACCCGATACGGGCGTGCTCGTGGAGGCCCGATGATGGATGGACTGACGACGGCCTTCGTCGCGCGGGTGATGCGGGAACGGGGCTACACGGTCTACGAAGGGCCCACTACCGCTGTCACGGGTGGCGACGCCGACTCGCGCCGGATCCAGCCCGGACAGCTCTTCGCCGCCTACCCGGGCGATAACACCGACGGAAACCTTTATGTCTCCGCTGCCTTCGCCAAGGGCGCGGCGGCGGCGATCTGCAGCGCCATGCCGGAAGGCGATTGGAGCGGACGCACGATCGTGGTCGCACCCGATACGACGAAAGCGGCGGGCGAACTCGGCGCCGCCTGGCGGGCCGCCTGCCCCGGCCCGCGGGCCGTCGGCATCACGGGCACGGTCGGGAAGACGACCTGCAAGGAGATGACGGCCGCCGTCCTTGCCAGCCGCTTCCGGACGCACAAGAGTGAAGGCGGGCTGAACTCGCGCCAGGGGCTGCCGCTGGCGATCCTGAGCCTGCGGCCCGAGCACGACGTCTCCGTCCTCGAGATGGGGATGGACAGCCAGGGCGAAATCGCCGAACTCTGCGCGATGGCGCGGCCGACGATCGGCGTCGTCCTGAACATCGGCCTCACGCACATCGAAAAGCTCGGCAGCATCGCCGCGATCGCCGAAGAGAAGCTCTCGCTTCCCCGCTTCCTGGCGGCGAACGGCACCGCCGTCCTGAACGTTGACGACGAGCGGATCGCCGCCGCGGTGGAGAGCATTGCCTGTCAGAAATTGTTGTTCGGGTACGGAGGGAACGCCACGGGCCTCCGCGTCGCCGACGCCGCCGACCGAGGGCTAGCCGGGACCTCGTTCACGGTAATGGCCGCCGGGGCGGCGCCGGTGACTGTCCAATCGCCGATCCCCGGCGTGCACACCATCCCGGGCGTGGTCGCGGCGATTGGCGTGGCCATGGCCCTGGGCATGACGCCGGGCGAGGCCGCCGAAGCCGTCCGCGGCAGTGGTGTGGTTGGCCGCACTCGTTCTCTCGCCGGCCGCAACGGCTCCACGATCATCGACGACCGCTACAACTCAAGCCCGATCTCGCTCGGCGGGGCGATCGCGGCGCTCGGAGGGTTGGCCGGGGGCCGGCGCATCGCCCTCCTTGGGAAGATGGCCGAACTCGGCCCCCACACGGTCCCGGAACACGAACGGGCCGGTCTGGTTGCCTCGCGGCATTGCGACTGGCTCTTCACGTTTGGACCGATGACGCGGCCGTTGTTCGAAGCCGCCCGGGCCGCCGGGATGGGGAACGCGTTCTGGTTCGAGACGAAGGAAGAGGCCGCCGCCGCCGCGGCCGCCATCCTCGAACCCGGCGACTACGTCCTCGTGAAGGGTTCCCGCAGCGAAGCGCTGGAGACGATCCTCCCGCTCCTGGAGGGCGCGCGATGATTCACGCCCTTCTCTCCGGCGTGGTCGCCCTGGGCGTGGCCCTCGTCCTCGGCTGGCCGATTCTCGGGTACCTCCGTTCGAAGGAGACGGGCAAGGCGATCAGCGAGTACCAGGCCGACTCCCACCAGAAGAAGGCGGGGACACCGACCTTCGGGGGCCTGATGATCTGGGCGCCGACCTTCCTCGTGGCCGCCGTGGCGGTGGATTGGTGGAACCACCAGTCGATCCTCTTGCCGATGGCGATGATCGGCCTCACCGGCGCGGTCGGCTTCGTCGATGACCTCGGGACGCTTCA
>JANMTH010000054.1:0-9723 GCA_031390305.1 Thermoflexaceae bacterium | reverse complement strand
GCCGAGGGCGAGCATCATGAGGCCGAGCTGACTGACCGTGGAGTAGGCCATCACGCGCTTGAGGTCCGTCTGGACGAGGGCGATGGTCGCGGCGATGATCGCCGTGATGGCCCCGATCCAGGCGACGACGTGCTGGGCATCGGGAGAGGCTTCGAAGACGGGGAAGAAGCGGGCTACGAGGTAGACGCCAGCGGCGACCATGGTGGCGGCGTGGATGAGCGCGGAGACGGGCGTCGGGCCCTCCATCGCATCGGGAAGCCAGACATGGAGTGGGAACTGGGCGCTTTTGCCGACCGCCCCGGCGAAGATGCCGAGGGCGAAGAGGGTGACGATGTAGCCTTCCGGCTCGCCGCTCATCGCCCACTCCTGAATGCTCGAGATGTCGAAGCTATCGTGGCGAGTCCAGACGAGGAGGAGGGCGGCGAGCAGTCCGAGGTCGCCGATGCGGGTGACGATGAAGGCCTTTTTGGCGGCGGCGGCGGCGCTCGGCTTGTGGAACCAGAAGCCGATCAGGAGGTAGCTGCAGAGGCCAACCAGCTCCCAGAAGATGAAAATCATGAAGAGGTTGTCGGCGAGGACGAGCCCGAGCATGGAGGTGGTGAACAGGCACATGTGGGCGAAATAGCGCCCGTACCCCGCGTCCCCATTCATGTAGCCGGTCGAGTAGATCTGGACGAGGAGCGAGACTGTGGTGACGACGACGAGCATGACGGCGGTCAGGCCATCGACGCGCACACCGAGGTTCACCACGAGATCGCCCGCGCGGAACCACTCGTGGGTGTGCTGGGCGATGCCTCCATCGGCGGCGATGACGTTGAAGAGCGTGACGTAGCTGAGGATGCAGGCGATGCCGACGCCGGCGATGGCCGCGTAGCCCGCGAACGCGGGGACCTTGCGCAGGTAGACGGCGATGAGCCCCCAGGCGACGAGCGGCGCGGCCACAATCGCCCAGAGAACCGTTTCGTCGATGGAGGGGACGCCGGGTGCGCCCGCTTCGGCAAGAAAGAGCATGGCTTAGATCTTCCTCAGGATTTCGCGGGCGACATGAGCCTTACCCGTGGGGACGTAGAGCGTCCGCTCGGAGCGCATGGATACCTTTTCGCCGCGATTGACGGGCGGGATGACGCGCATCGCGAGACCCTCAGCGGCGAAGAGTTCGCGCCAGGTCTCGGCGATGTAGGCGTTGCGGACGGTCATGAATTCGACCCACATAGGCTCAGGACTTCAACAGATTGAGTTTGTCGACGTCGATGGTCTGGCGATTGCGATAGACCGAGACGGCGAGGGCGAGGGCGACGGCCGCTTCCGCGGCGGCGACCGTGATAACGAACACGACGAACGTCTGTCCGGCGATAGGCCGGGAGAGTTCGCCGGAACTGAAGCGTGAGAAGGCGAGGAGCGTGATGTTGACGGCGTTGAGCATGATCTCGACACCCATCAGCACGCCGATCGCGTTCCGCTTCGAAAGCGCTATCGCCAGCCCGAGGGCGAAGAGCAGCGCGCCGACCGTTAGGAAGTGTTCGAGGCCGATCATGCGAGGGCGTCCTCCGCTTCTTCTTCGGGTGAGCGGACGAGCATGATCGCCCCGACGAGGGCGGCCGTGAGGAGCACCGAGGCGATCTCGAAGGGCAACACCCAGGTGCTCAACAGCGCTCGGCCGAGATCGGCGACGACGAGGCCCGGGTCCTCGTCGATGGTCGTCCAGTTCGTGTCGTTCACCGCGAAAAGGAGGACGACGGCGAGGGCGATGGCGAGAAGAATGCCCGGCGCGGCCCAGCGCGTCTCACCGTTGTCCCGGCCGGCGCGGGGCGTAAGGAGAACGGCGAAGAGGACGAGGACGGCGATCGCTCCGACATAGATGATGACCTGCGCCATCGCGATGAACTCGGCCGAAAGCAAGAGGAAGAAGCCGGCGACACCGATGAAGGTCACGATCAGGAAGAGGACGGCATGGAAGAGGTTGCGCACGGCCATCACGCCGCCAGCGGAGATCAGCGTCAGGAAGGAGAGTGCCCAAAAGGCGATTGCGGGGCCCGCGCCGTCCATCTACCGGCCTCCCTTCACGACGGGGACGTAGCCGCTGGCTTCCTTCACGAGGCGCGGCTTCGTCGGCGCGCCGACCAACTTTCGGTAGCCGAGGACGCCCGCCCAGGCGTAGATGATCACGGCGGCCAGGGCGATGTTGATCGCGGCGAAAACGTAGAGGAACCAGGAGTCGAGGTTGCCGTCGGTCGCCTTCGTCCAGATCATCTTTTCGATGGCGACGACGACGAGGTTTATCAGCGCGACCGGGAGCATGAACTTCCAGGCGAAGGTCATCAGCTGGTCACTGCGGAGGCGGGGCAGGGTGCCGCGCGTCCAGATGAAGAGGAGATAGAACATCTGGATCTTGAGCACGGCGATGAGCCAGGGCGGCACCCACCTGTCGAGCCCGAAGAGCGACCAGCCGCCGAGGAAGACGGTGGAGGCGAAGGCGGAAGCGGCCAGGGCGTAGCCGATATCCATCCCGTAGAAGAGCCCCCAGCGCATGCCCGAGTACTCGGTGAGGTAACCAGCGACGATCTCAGACTCCGCCTCGGCGATGTCCGTCGGCGTGCGGTTCAGTTCGGCGCTGGCCGAAATGAAATAGATGGCGAAGGCGAGCGGCTGGACGGCGATCACCCAGATGTGGTTCTGCTTCGCCCAGAAGACCATCTCCTGGAGGCTGAGCGTACCGGTGAGGAGGACGACACCGAGGAGGCCGATGACGAGCGGCACTTCGTAGCTGATCGCCATCGCCACGATGCGCATCGCGCCGAAGAGGGAGTACTTGTTGTTCGCGCTCCAGCCGGCCATGAAGGCGCCGAGCACGGGGAGCGAGGAGATCGCGAGGAAGTAGAGGAGGCTCGTTGGGACGTCCGCCAGGATCATCCGGGGGCCGAAGGGGATGACGGCGAAGAGGAGGACGGCGGGCGCGACGAAGACGATCGGGGCGGCGTACATCACCACCTTGTCGGCGCCCTTCGGCGTCAGCGCTTCCTTCTGCATCAGCTTGATCGCGTCGGCGATCGGCTGAAGGAGGCCGAAGCGGCCCACCCGGTTCGGCCCGTAGCGGGACTGGATGCGGCCGATGATCTTCCGTTCGCCCAGCACACCGAGGAAGAGCTGGGTCGGGAGAACGAAGATCAGGAACGACGCCACGAAGCCGATGAGGACGGCGACGATGTAGACGAGGCCATAAGGGAGGAACCTGTCGAGCCCTTCGAGGATCTTCTCGGAAAGGTTCGAGAGGTCCATCACCCAATCCCACCAGTTGCCGGAGGCGAGGAAGGGGCTCATCGGTCGATCTCCCCGACGACGATATCGACGGAGCCAAGAGCGACGATGGCGTCCGCGACCGTGCCGCCGACCGTCATCTCCTTGAGCACGCTGAGGTTAATAAAGGAGGGCGGCCGGATGTGGAAGCGAAAGGGCGCAGGGCCTTCGTCGCTCACGAGGTAGTAGCCGAGTTCTCCGCGGGGGCCTTCGACGCGGCCGTAGGCCTCGCCGGCGGGCGGGCGGAGGGCAAGGGGCACCTGTGTCGAATGCGGGCCGCCGGGCAGGCCGTCCATCGCCTGGCGGACGATCTTCACGCTCTGGCGCATCTCTTCGAGGCGGACGATGAAGCGGTCGTAGCTATCACCCTGGTAACCGATCGGGATATCGAAGTCGTACTTCTCGTAGCCGCTGTAGGGGTCGGCCTTGCGAATGTCCCAGGCGATACCGCTGCCCCGGAGCATCGGGCCGGCGAGGCTGGCGTTGGCCGCCAGGGCGTGCGGGATAACGGCCACGCCGCGTGTCCGGGCGAGGAAGATCTCGTTGCCCGAGAGGAGGTTCTCCATCTCGTCGATGAAACCGGGAAAGGCCCCCATCAGCTTGCGGACGGCGGGTTCGAAGTCCTTCGGGATATCGAAGGCGATGCCACCGATGCGCATGTAGTTGCAGGTGAGGCGGGCGCCGGCCGTCATCTCGAAGATGTCGAGGATCTTCTCGCGCTCACGGAAGGCCCACATCACGGGAGTCTGCCAGGCGCCGGTGTCGTTGGCGAAGGCGCCGACGGCCATGCAGTGGCTGGCCAGGCGCTGGAGTTCGGCCATGATCACGCGGATCGCCTGGCCCCGTTCGGGGACACCGATGCTCGCCAGCTTCTCGACGGCCAGACAGTAGCCGAGGTTGTTCGACATGCTCGCGAGGTAGTCCGTGCGATCCGTGAACGTGATGTTCTGGGTGTAGGTGCGCTCCTCGGCGAGCTTCTCCATGGAGCGGTGGAGATAACCCATGACCATTTCGGCGTCGAGGATGCGCTCGCCATCGACGGTCACCTTCACGCGGAAGACGCCGTGGGTGGAGGGGTGTTGCGGGCCGATATTGAGAATGAACGGCTCGCTCTTGATGGCGCTCATTCGATCACCTTCACGGGAGGCGCTTCGCGGCGCGCGGTGCCCGCGAATTCGCTGAGGCCGGGCTGGAGGCCGCCGGGCATCGAAAGAAAGTCCTTGCGCAGGGGCCAGCCGGGGAAGCCCTCCCAGAGGAAGATGCGATGGAGGTTCGGGTGGCCTTCGAAGCGAATGCCGAGAAGGTCGTAGGCCTCGCATTCCTGCATCCAGGCGCCGTGCCAGACGGGAACGACGCTCGGCACTTCCGTGTTTTCGCGGTCCCAGGCTTCCACCTTGAGGGTGGCGAACTGGTTCTTGTCGAACGACTGGACATGGTAGACAACTTCGAAGTGGTCCCAGAAATCGACGCCGCAAAGGTCGGTGAGGTGGATGAAGTCGGTCTCGGCGTCGGTCCGCAGCGCTTCCGCGACCTCGCGCAGCTTCTCGGGAACGAGGTAACAGGCGACATCGGTCGATTTCTGGACCGAGCCGGGAACGAGCCGTTCGGCGGCGATGGCGACCTCGTGGCCGGTGAGCCAGCGCGTGGGCATCAGCGCCACTCCAGGGCGCCCTTGCGCCACGCGTAGAGGATACCGAGACCGAGGATGCCGATGAAGCCCAGCCCTTCGAAGAGCGCCGTCCAGCCGAGCGTGTGGTAGACCGTGGCCCAGGGGAAGAGGAAGACGATTTCCACATCGAAGAGGACGAAGAGGAGGGCGATGTAGTAGAAACGGAAGTTGAACTGGACGAGGCTGGGCCCTTCTGTCCGGAGTCCGCACTCGTAGATATCCTCTTTTACGGGGTCCGAAGGGACGGTCGGGCGGATGCCCACGAACGTCAGCGCCCACGACGTCATCACCGCTCCGAGCGGGAAGATGAGGGCGATAACAGCGAGGATCCCGATGTGGCCGTATTCGTGCAGCACGCCGTAGCCGATTGTGAAATTCGTCCCGAAAGACCGGCTGCACTATAGCACGGGGCCGGGTGGCGAACAAAAGCGGACGGGGGATGTGGGGGTGGGCTTGAGCCGTCCGGAGGTTCGCACTAGCGCCCCCAGGACTCGCCTCACGGACGGCTCGCCACTCGGGGCACGGCGGAAGCCGGACCCGTCGGGAGGAGTATCGACAGCGGCGCGCGGCGCAGTATCCCGTCCTTGGCGTTCGGCCCGTAAAATGACGGTAAACCGGCCGACGTAACGGTTCGGCGCCGCGGAGAGAGTATGCCAGAACCCGTCGTTGGCCTCATCGGCTGCGGCCACATTGGCCGCTTCCATTCGCGCAACATCCGCGGCTCGCTCCGTTCCGGGCTGGTGGATGGCCGCTACGTCGCCCTCTGCGACCGCGTTCCCGGCCGGGCCGAGGAGTTCGCGAGCTTCGTCGAAGCCGACGTGGTGACGGCGGACCCGCGCGAGGTACTCGACCGGCCGGGCCTGAACGCCGTCTATATCTGCACGGAGACCGCCGAGCACCCGGCCCTTGTCGCGGAGGCGGCGGCGCGAGGCCACGCCATCTTCTGCGAAAAGCCGCTGGCGAAGTCGCTCGAGGAAGTCCGCGAGATGGTGCGGGCGGTCGAGGCGGCCGGCGTCGTCAACCAGGTCGGCCTCGTCCTGCGCTACTCGCCCGTCTTCACCGTCGTCAAGGCGCTCGTGGGCCAGGACGGCCTTGGCCCCTTGCTCACGGCCCACCTGCGCGACGATCAGTTCTTCCCCATCCGCGGCCACTACGGCAGCGACTGGCGGGGCGACGCCGCGAAGGCCGGCGGCGGCACGCTGATCGAGCACTCGATCCACGATGTCGACCTCTTTCGCTGGCTCTTTGGCGAGATCGAGGCGGTCCGCTGCCACACCCGCGAAACGACGGGCCACGCGGGTGTCGAGGACGTAGCGCTCGTCACCTTCCAGCACGCGGGCGGGCAGCAGACCACCTTAAGCTCGGTCTGGCACGACATCGACGCCCGGCCATCGACGCGGAGACTCGAGGTGTTCTTCGAAGGCGGCTGGCTAGCGACGGAGAGCGACTTCATCGGCCCGATTCGCTGGCAGCCCCGGCGCGGGCCAGAGGTGGAGCTGAGCGCGGATGAGGTCTTCGACCGTTATGTCGCCATCGCCGGGCTGACGGAGGAGGAGGCGCGCCTCGCCCGTCTGGGCATGTACGAGGACACCTCGTTCCTGCGCTGCGTGCGGGACGGACGCCCGGCCTTTCCCGACTTCCGCACCGCCCTTAGCGCCCACGAAGTGGTGGACGCCTGCTACCGCAGCGCCCGCGAAGGCCGCGGGCTGGGGGTGCGGGCGGCCGGGCGGACCTGAACCACGAAGGCACGAAGGAACGGTCCAGAATGCCCTTCGTGTCCTTAGTGCCTTCGTGGCTACTTCGCCCAGATCGATAGCTTATGACTATATCTCACGAGTAAGTGATTGTTTACGGCGGCAGTTTCGATCCCGTATGATGCCCTGACCCCATCCTGAGACCGAAGAGGTGCGCCCATGACGACCGAGACGATCGCTGAGCTGTACGCAATCGGAGAGATGCCGCCCCTCGGTCATGTGCCGGCGACGATGCACGCCCAGCTCATCCGCCCATCCCGCTATGGCAGCCCGGCGACCGCCTTCCAGGACGAGGTGGTGCCCACGCCCGAGATCGGCCCGGACGAGGCCCTCGTCTACGTGATGGCCGCTGGCGTGAACTACAACAACGTCTGGGCGGCCCTCGGCACCCCGATCGATGTGATCGCCGCGCGGATGAAGGCTGGCGAACGCGAGGACTTCCACATTGGCGGCTCCGACGCCTCCGGGATCGTCTGGAAAGTGGGCGCTAACGTCACCAACCTGAAGGTCGGTGACGAAGTTGTGGTCCACTGCGGCCAGTGGGATGTCCACGCGCCCGAAGTGGTCGCGGGTGAGGACCCGATGTTCAGCCCGAGCTTCCGGATCTGGGGGTACGAGACGAACTGGGGTTCGTTCGCCCAGTTCGCGAAAGTCCAGGCCCACCAGTGCCTGCCGCGGCCCCAGCACCTCACCTGGGAGGCCTCGGCGGCCTACATGCTCGTCGGCGCGACCGCCTACCGGATGCTCCACGGCTGGCCGCCACACAACGTCCGCAAGGGCGACGCCGTCCTCATCTGGGGCGGCGCGGGAGGCCTCGGCTCGATGGCCATCCAGATCGCCCGGCTCGCCGGGGCGAAGCCGATCGCCGTCGTTTCGAACGAAGCGAAGTACGAATTCTGCCGCAAGCTGGGCGCGGTTGGCTGCATTAACCGCAAGGCGTTCGACCACTGGGGCCGCCTGGCCGATACGACCGACGCGGAGGCGATGAAGACGTTCACGGCCGGGGCGCGGGACGTCGGCAAGGCGATCTGGGAGATCCTGGGCGAACGCAAGAGCCCGCGCATCGTCTTCGAGCACCCCGGCCAGGACACGATCCCGACCTCCGTCTTCGTCTGCGATAGCGGCGGCATGGTCGTCATCTGCGCGGGCACGACGGGCTACAACGGCGACGTGGACCTGCGCTACCTCTGGATGCGGCAGAAGCGGCTCCAGGGTTCGCACTTCGCCAACGACGAGCAGTCGGCGGCCTTCAACGACCTGGTGATCGCCGGCGAGATCGACCCCTGCCTTGGGCGCGTCTTCCCGTTCGAAGGGACGGGCGAGTGCCACCAGCTGATGCACGAAAACCGCCACCCGGACGGCAACATGGCGATCCTGGTGGGCGCGCCGCACGAGGGACTGGGGGCGCGGTAGGCCGGGAGGCTCAGGCGCTGAGGGCGACCTCGGTCGTCGTGCCGCTGACGGCGTTCGTGACCACGAGCCGCATCGCATCGCCGTGCAGGAGCTGACGGTTGGCGTCGAGCAGTTCGATGCCGTAGACCGTGCCGTCCTCCGCGAGGTCCACATTCAAGACATCGCTGACGCAGACCGTCTCCACCTCGGCTGGCCGATCGGCGAAGCTCAGGTAGGCGATGTTATGGGCGGGGTCGTAAGTGAGCCTCATGGCACGGTGTCCTGGCTAAACTTGACGACGATGGTCATGACGAGCCGACCGTCCTCGTCAACAGCATACGCCTCGATCAGCTTGCTGCCGCTGAAGGCCGGTCCTCGGCCATGCTCCGGATCATGATGAACGGCGGCGTTCACCCATGCACCTCTACCACGGAAGCGAGGGGGACCCCACATCGCCAGCGGAAGCGTTATCCTTGGGCGGCAATGAGCGGAACAGCTCCGACACCCGCCGTACCTCCCGCGATCGTCCCGACCGAAGCCGAGACGAAGCTGATCCGCGCGGCGGCCGCGGGCGTAGCGTGCCGGTTCGATACCGATACGAGGCCGGCGAAAGCCACCAACGGAGCGCGCTGGGGGGATGGGCGGACGATCCGGGCGGAAGTGCTTGGGGCGCTGCTGACGGGGGAGCGGGACGACTGGCCGGTCCACCGCCTCGGCGTGCAGGTTTCGGGCGCGAAGATCACTGGCCAGCTCGATCTCTCCTACGCCCGAATCACCGGCCCGGTGCGGCTGCAGCGGTGCTGGTTCTCCAACGCACCCGACCTGACCCATCTGACAGCGGTGACGCTGGACTTCGAAGGGTCGCGACTGCCTGGCCTCAAGGGGAACAACCTCGTCGCCGCTGGAGACCTCATCCTGCAGCAGACGCAGGTCGAGGGGGAGACGTCGCTGATCGATGCCCGGCTGGGCCGCCTCATGTGCCGGGGAGCCGACCTCCAGAACGCTGGCGGGAACGCCCTCACGATGGACGGCGCCGAGGTGGCGGGTACGGTCTTCCTCGACACCCTCGTCCATGAAGGCAAGGCGCACCGCTTCACCACAACGGGCGCTGTGCGCATTTTGAACGCGAAGCTGGGCAGCCTGGACTGCACCGGGGCCAACCTGCGGAATGCGGGCGGTGTGGCCCTCGCCATGGATCGCGCCGAGATCACTGGGTCGGTCTTCCTCAAACTCTTCGTTCAAGACGGGCACGCCCACCGGTTCACCGCGCAGGGCGAAGTGCGCATGTTGGGCGCCAAGTTGGCTGGCTTGGCATGTCATGGAGCCGACCTCCAGAATGCGGGCGGAGTCGCCCTCGGTATGGATCGAGCCGAGATTGCTGGGGACGTTTTCCTTCAAACGGTCACCGCTGGAGGGCAGGTCCACCGCTTCACCGCGCAAGGTGAAGTGCGGTTGGTCGCCGCGAGACTAGGTGGCCTGGAGTGCCAAGGGGCCGACCTCCGGAACGTGGACGGGAACGCGCTCTCCTTGTCCGACGCCGAGGTCACCGGGAACGTTTTGCTGAATGCCGTGAGCCACGAAGGAATTGCGTACCGCTTCTCGACGCAGGGCGTT
>JANMTH010000821.1:0-1595 GCA_031390305.1 Thermoflexaceae bacterium | reverse complement strand
GCCACGCCGTCCATCCGCTTTTCGAGCGCTTCCTGAACGGCCCACAGCGCCTGTTCCTGGAAATACGTCGCGAGATTCTGCCGGAGACCCTGGCCGATGTAGCGGAGCATCAGTGCGCCGGGCGTCATGTCAAGGTAGGCCGCCATCGCTTCGAGCTTCGCCTGCGCCGATGCAGGGAGCTTCAGCGGAACGGTGATGTCGTCCTCAGGGACCGAACCCCACCGTTCGTTTGGCCGCGACTCTTGACTTTTCGTAGTGCCGGCGCTCGGCGGCGGTCGGTCCGCGGGCCGAGATGATGCGCGTGTTGCCATGGCGTTCAGTACGAACAGGAGGAGGCGCGGCCTTGCTGTGGACCTCCGCGACCTTCTCCGGCTCGGTCACGCGAGCGATCACGCGCTCGATACGGCGACGGGTGCGAATTCACCCCGTCTCAGCGAACCTCCGTCGTACCTCGGCGATCAGGGCATCCGCTTCAGCAGCGGGCACACGCTCGCGCAGGACATCCTCAACGGTGGTCGGCGCCGATTCCGCGAACGCCTTCAATGCCCCTCACCCGGCGCGGGGCGTTGCCGGCCGTGTGCGGGTGTTCGCGCGTTTCCCCAGCTCCGCCTCGGCCTCCCGCACCAGGGAAGCCGCGAGTTCTTCACCCAGGCGTTCGCGAAGAACGTCTTCCATCGTGCTGAGCGCCTGTTCCGCGAAATATCGCGCCTCGTCCTCCCGGAGCCCCACCCCTACATAACGCCGAAGCAGCGCCTCGGACGATAGGTCGAAGTACCGTGCCATCTTGGCGAGCGAGTCTGTCGCCCGCCGCGGCAGCCGCATCGTGACTTCGACACTATCTTCCGGAATCGCGACCCACGCCGACTCCTCAGGCTTCGTAGAGCCGCCGTTCGTGGCGCGTTGGGGGGCGCGCCGAGATGATTCGGATGTGGTCATCGCGTTCAGTATGCACCACCAGAAGGATATTGAGGGAGATATTTCTCCCGATCGCAATGCTCCTGTCCTCCGTGTCCACGGGCTCGGCGGATAGGAACTGCACCAAGGGGTCGAAGAAGACCTCGGTCGCGTCGAGGAAGGTGACCCCGTGCTTCTCCAGGTTCGCCTCGCTCTTCTCGGAGTCCCATTCAAATTTAAACGGTGTCCGACGGACGAAAATCTCCATCCCGTCAGTCGCTGCTGAACGGCAGCTCCACGCCTTCTACGCGCCGCCCCGCCTTGCTATGGATCTCCGCGACCTTCTCCGCCTCGCGTTCGTGGACAGTCGTCGTCTTCGTCCCACGGACCATCGCAATCCGGCCCGTGCGGGACAGCTCGCGGATGCCGTACGGCTCCAGCATCTTGATCAGCCCGTCGATCTTGTCCTCGTCTCCAACCACCTGGAGGATGAGCGAGTTCGTCGCGATGTCGATCACGTCGGCCCGGAAGACGTTGGCGATGTCCAGCAGCTCGTGGCGGTTCACGTTGTTCGCGCGCACCTTAATCAGCGCGATCTCTCTCGCCACCATGTCCTCGTGCGAAAGGTCGCTGACCTTGATCACGTCGATCAGCTTGTACAGCTGCTTCTCTACCTGTTCGATCGGCGCGCTTTCGCCATC
>JANMTH010000791.1:0-4727 GCA_031390305.1 Thermoflexaceae bacterium | reverse complement strand
CGCCTTCCAGGTGCTCGTGCTCGCAGTCAACCTCGTAGTCCCGGTGCGGGAAACGCCGACGCCCGAAAACCCCGTCAGCGTCGGCATATTCGGGAACCCGGCGCTCTACCTGCGGATCGGCGTTGGCATCGTCTTCCCCCTCATTCTTGCCTTCCTCTCGTGGCGCACGACCCAGATCAGAGCGATGCAGAGCGCGACCGGGCTCCTCTACATCTGTATGGGCGCCGTGTTCGCCGGCGAAGTGCTGGCGAAGGGCCTCATGTTCCTCACCGGCCGCCCCGTCTAGCGTCCCCCGGAGCCCTCGCCCTCATTGGCCCACCTACCGTCCGAACCACCCCGGACGACCCGCCGCTCAGGCCAGCAGAACCCCGGCCCGAGCAAGTTCCCCGAGCTTCGCCTCGACTTCGGCCGCCACCTCCGCCCGCGTCAGGCCCGGGCGGTGTTCCGCGATCTCCGTAACCAGGGTTTCCCGGTCCCTGGTGCCATCGAGCAGCGCGAAGAACACCCGTGCCACCGGATCTCCGACCCTCATCGGCTCGTGGCGAAGCGTCGTCACCTGCTCGTCGCCACGGGCCGCTTCGAGCCGGGCAAGGGGGCTGGCCAACGGACTCTCGCCCGCCACGTCGAATACGTGACGGGGCCGGGTGAACAGTTCGATCAACCCGGCCGCGTATGCGCTGTGCAGGATCTCGGCGAGCTTCTGCGTCGCCTTGAAGCGGCTCATCTCCTCCCCGGAAGCCGAGAGCGCGGCCGCGGCCAACGTCCCGAACGCGATGGCCCGCGGGAACGCGTCCTCCAGCATCCGGAAAGCGGCCTTGCCCAGGGCGTTGCTCGTCGTCACCGCGCCCCGTTCCGGGCTCGCGAACGTCTGGTTGCCATCTTCCTGCTCCGGCTCGGGCGCGGCATCGGAAGCGATGTAGAGACGCGTGATCGCCTCGATCGCCGCTTCGCGGTCGAGCTTCACGTCGCCCCTGCAGAGGAGCGTCTGGCGAAACTGACGGACCCGGATGAAGTCGATGTACTGCTCCCGCAGCACGGCGCTCTGCTCACCGAGCGAAGCAAGCGCGTTCCGGATCTCCTCTGGAAACATCCCATCCTGCGAAGTGAAGTAGTCCGCGTCGCCGACAAACTGAAGGTCGTGCTTCGCCGCGTGCTGAGCGAACTGGACGAGATAGACCGGCTCGTTGATCGCCGCCAGTTCGTCGTGGAAGAGGTCGGCGTCGCTCCGATCGGTCACGCGCACGGCGAACTCCTGGAAGAGCGATCGGACGGCGTCCGGAATCGTCGGATGGGGCGGCGCCTGCAAGAGGAAGCCGAGCAGCGACTTCGCCTCTTCCACCCGTTCCAGCGGCGCCTGAATGTTGCGGACGTGGAAGAGCATCATCTCCCGCATCATCCGATTGACATGGCCGCCGGGGAGCGCGTTGAAGCTCACCAACGCCACCCCGTTTTCGGCGAGCAGCGCCCGGCAGGCGGCGAGCAACGCCTCCTGCACGGCGGGGGCCACCCACGAATAGACACCGTGGGCGATGATGTAGTCGAAGCTCCCGAGGTCCTTTCGTAGCTTCGCCAGATCACCCACTTCGAGCGCGGCGTTCGTCAGCCCGAGTTCGGCGATGACCGCGTTGCCGCGCTCCACCGGCTTCCGGGCGATGTCGATGCCCAGGAACGTGCTCGCCGGGAGGGCGAGGGCCATCGCGATCAGGTTCGATCCGTCGCCACAGCCAAGTTCGAGCACGCGACAGCGGTCGATCGCTTTCGTTTCCAGCCCGGCGAGGCGGGCGACCACCGCCATCCGTTCGGGGTGCGTCGCCGCGCGGGCGTGTGTCGGGTAGGGAATCTCGTCGTAGTTAGCGGCCAGGTCGACCATCGTCACATCCTCGTCGGTTCGGCAACGGTAACGGGCGTTTCCAACACCCGAAAGGTGGTTGACACTTACGTTAGTATTTGCTTACGATACCGGCGTATGGACGCCGCCCTCCAGGCCATCGCCGAGCCCAACCGCCGCGCGATCCTCCGTCTGATCTGGTCGCGAGAGCTGCCGGCGGGTGAGATCGCGGCGAACTTCACGGTCACAAGGCCGGCGATCTCCCAGCATCTCCGCGTCCTAAAGGAGGCGGGGCTTATCAGCGAACGGCGCGAGGGCACGAAGCGTCTCTACAGGGCGCGGCCCGAGGGGCTGGCGGAAGTCCGTGCCTTCTTCGAAAGCATGTGGGACACCAGCCTGGACCGCCTGAAGGAGGCGGCCGAGGCCGAATTTCAGAACGACCAAAGGAGCCAACACGATGCCAGCAACGACAACTACTCCCGCGATTGAGCGCCAACTCGAGATCGCCGCGCCGCCCGAAACGGTCTTCGCCTTCCTCACGAACGGCGAGAAGCTCGCCCGCTGGATGGGCCGCGAGGCCTGGATAGAGGCCAGGCCGGGTGGGATGATCCGTGTGGATTACAACGGCTTCGACGTGATGCGCGGAGAGATCATCGAGGTCACGCCACCAACGCACCTGGTCATGACCTGGGGCTGGGAATCGCTCGGCGACACGACACCGCCGGGCGGCAGCCGGGTGGAGTTCCACCTCGAGCGAGCCGGCGCGGGCACGCTCCTTCGGATGGTCCACAGCGGCCTTTCGGCGGAGGAGTCGGCCTCCCACGCCAGCGGCTGGGACCTCTTCCTGCAGCGCCTTGCCACGTCCGCCGCCGGGGGCAGCCCCGACGCCTTCGCGGCCCCACTGAGCCCGGCGGAGGAGTATGCCAGCCGCCTGAACGGCCTCCTCGTCCAACTTCTGGAGGCGCTGAGACGATGCACCGCCAGCGCCTGGGAGCGGGCAACGGCGGGCGACGGCCGCACGGTCGCCGCCGTCGCCAATCACGCCATCGACCACCTGGGTCTGGTGAGCTTTGCGCGCGCCGTCGGCGACGGCGTTCGGGCGCCACAGGCCGACTTCACCCAGGAGGGGCTGGACGCGTTCAACGCTGAGCGAGCGTCCCAGGTGGCGGGCACGTCGATCGAAGCGACGATCGAGCGGCTCCGCGCCGGCGGTCCGGGGGCGGTGGCGGCCCTCCGCGCGTTCACGCCGGCTGACTTCGCGAAGACGCAGTCGATGGCCTTCGCCGGTGGCGCCCACCTCTCGGCGGGCATGCTTGTCGAAGGCCCGTTGCTCGCCGATATCGCCGCACACCTCGCGGCCGTACGAACGGCCATCGCCCCGTAACCAGACAGGAGCAGCGCCATGCGGCGTCGCCCGGTGAGATCCCGCCCCTACCCAGCGATCGCCGCCCGCAGGGCCGCCTTCGCCGTCCCCAGCGAGCCGTAGAACATCGGGTGCACTTCGCCCGAATCGATCACACCGAGAGCGAGCGTGCTCGCGTCGATCGCGGAGCCGCCTGCCTCGCGGACTCGCCGTGCGGACTCGTTAATCGCGTCCCGCGCGGCCGAGCCGTACATCACCTGGTTGGCGTGGGCATCGGCCCCGCCCTGCGTCAGCATCAGGGCCGCCTCCAGCGCCGCCCGGTCGGGGACGGCGGCGTTACCGGCCTCGCTGAGCACGACCAGTGCCCCCGCGAGCAGGTGCTCGGCCGCGACGATCGCCACGTTCGAACGGTGGCAGAACATCTGCGCCTCACGGAGCACGCGGTCACCGTCTTCCGTCAGCGACATCTCCTGGCTCACTTCGCGTACTCCACTGGTCTCCGCTCTCCCGCGGGCGCCATGTCGTGGATCTCCAGCTTGAGCTGTTCGCTGCCCCATTCCCGGCTGAGCGAGTAGACGATATCCATTTCGCCAGCCAGCTCTGTTTCGGACTGGCGGAAGGCGATTGCCGGCCAGGTCAGCGGCCCGTCCTTCACCGTGAGCTGCACGTGTTCCTGGCCCGATCCGACGAGCTTCGAGCGGACCAGCTTCACACCCCGGCTCATCAAGACCGGCTTCGGGTTGCCATGGCCGCACGGTTCGAACCGCATCAGGCCCTTCACTTCGAGGCCGGTCAGGTCGCGCAGGTTCGCCTCCGCGTCGATCTCCTTCACCGGCCGAAGTTCGTCCGCACTCAGGAGTTCGGCGGCGGTGTTCACCAGCCGTTCGCGGAGTTCGGCCAGGTCTTCGTTGCGAACCGTGAAGCCGGCCGCCGCGCGGTGTCCGCCGTGCCGCACCAAAAGATCCTTCTCCTTGCGCAGCGCCCGCACGATGTCGAACGCCGGGATGCTCCGGCAACTCGCGCGGCTCATCTCCGGGCCCTGTTCGTACACCACCGACGGCCGGTGCCGCCGCTCGGCGATCCGCGCCGCCACCAGCCCAACGATGCCGGCGTGGATTCGTTCGCTCCCGATCATGATCAAGGGGTCGTCGCTGTTCCCGACCAGGTCCTCCGCGAGGGCCATCGCTTCGATCGTCTGGTCCTGGCGGCGCCGGTTCAAGAGGTCGAGCTCCTGGGCCATCGGCCGGGCGGCGGCGATCGTCTCCGCCATCATCAGGTCGAGCGCAAGGTAGGCGTGCTTCAGCCGGCCGGCCGCGTTCATCCGGGGGCCGATGGCGAACCCCAACGTTTCGGCGTTGAACCGTTCCGGAGGCGTCTGGGCGACCGCCGCCAGGGCTTCGAGCCCGGGCCGCAACCCGCCCTGCATCCGGAACAGCCCCGCCGTCACGATCCGGCGGTTCTCATCGGCCAGCGGGGCGACATCGACCACCGTGCCAAGCGCCACAAGGTCGAGGAACTCGTCCTCCGGCAGCTTCC
>JANMTH010000787.1:0-3618 GCA_031390305.1 Thermoflexaceae bacterium | reverse complement strand
CGCAGCTTCTCGTTCATCGAGAGCGCCTCCGGCAAGCCGGAGACGTGGTACGCGAAGGCGGCCTGACGAGGCGGCCGATGGCCCTGTGCCGCTGGCCTAGACCACCAGCGGGGTGTCGTCGCGGTTGGCCCAATCGCGCATGGAGCCGTCGTAAACGCGGAGGTCTTCGTAGCCCAGGAGTTCCATGACGAACGTTACGTGCGCCGCACGTATGCCTCCCTGTCAGTAGGCGACCGTCGGTTTGCCGCGGCGTATGCCGGCCTCGGCGAGGAGGCGCTCGCAGTCATCGGCGGGGAGAAAGCGCCGGGTGTCGGCCTTCTCCATGAAGTTCGTCCACTCCAGGTGCTTCGCGCCGGGGACGTGGCCAACGCGCCTGTTGCCGCGGCTGTTCGAGCCATCCCATTCTCCGTCCGAGCGGGCGTCGAAGACCTGGCAGGCGGCGTTCTCGTACACGGCCAGGAGGTCCTCGGCGCTGGCGTAGAGTTCCGGCCGGGGCGTGGCCGTGAAAGTCGCCGAGGGCGGCTTCGTCGCGTGGAAGGTGACGGGGCGGCCTTCGCTGAGCCAACGATGCCAGCCGCCGTTGAGGACCTTCACGCTGTCGTGGCCGTAGTACTTGAGCACCCACCAGAGCCGGGTCGCGACGAGCGAGTTGTTATCGTCGTAGAGGACGACGGTAGTGCCGTTGCCGACGCCGAGCTGGCCCATGAGCTTTTCGAAGGCGGGCTGAGGCATGACGAAGGTGCCGTGGTCGCTCCCGGCGAGGTCGTCGTCCTTGATATAGTTTTGGACGGGGAGCTGGGCGGCGCCGGGGATGTGGGCACGGCGGTAGGCCTCGAGGGTGGCGCAATCGATGACGCGGACGTTGGCGTCGTTAGCGTGTTCGGCGAGCCAGTCCGGTTCGGCGAGGAGTTCGGGCTTCGCGTAGTCCATGGTTGCGGACCTCCCGGAGGTGTTGGGGCGAAGGCTACGCTGTCTGGAGCGCGACGACCAGCGGGGCGTGGACGTTGGTTCGAACAACCCGCGACCGCTGAGGGTCGCGCCTACCCTTGCGGCGGACGGGGCGGGCGGCAGGAGACAGCGTTCGGCGTTGGTTCGAACAGTCCGCGACCGCTGTGGGTCGCAACTACAGGTGGCTACAGGTGGCGGGTGAGGAAGTTGAGGACTTTGCGCTCCTGGTCTTCGAGGCCGCGTTGGTCGCGGGGCATGTGGCGCTCTTCGGGGTAGAGGAGGGTCTCGTACTCCTTGCCGGCGTTGGCGAGGGCGACGAGCAGCCGGGCGGTGTGACGAAAGTGGACGTTCTCGTCGATCATCCCGTGGACGATCAGGAGCTTGCCGGTGAGTCCGGCGATGTGCTCCATCACGGCGCTCCGCCGGTAGCCGTCCGGGTTCTTCCGTGGCGTGGACATGTAGCGTTCGGTGTAACCCGTGTCGTAGCCGTCCCAGTGGGTGACGGGCGCGCCAGCGACGCCAACCTTGAAGACGGCCGGCTCCTTCGCCAGGCACATGAGGGTCATGTAGCCGCCGTAGCTCCAGCCGTAGACGCCAACGCGCGAGGTATCGGCGAAGGGGTAGGTTTCGCCGAGCCACCGAACGGCGGCGACCTGGTCTTCGACTTCGACGCCGCCCATGTCGCGATGGAGGTGGCCTTCGAAGGCGAGGCCGCGGTTGGCGGAGCCGCGGTTATCGACCTTGAGGACGACGTAGCCCTGCTGCGCCAGGTACTGGGCGCGGAGGTCGATGGTCATCGACCAGTCGTCGGCGACGCGCTGGGCGTGGGGGCCGCCGTAGACGGAGACGACGACGGGGTAGCGGCGGCCGGGCTCGCGGGATGGGGGTAGATAGACGCCAGTGTGGAGGGCCGTGCCATCGGCGGCGGCGAACACCGCTAACTCCGGAACGGAGAGGCCGAGGGCGTCAGCGGTTGCGTCTTCGTTGGCGAAGAGGGGCGCGCGCCGGCCTGATTCGATGTCTAGAAGCGAGATCGTGGGGCCGTGGCGCATCGAACTGGCGAACTCGATCAGGAGGCGGCCGTCGGGCGAGAGGACGCCGTCGTGCCAGCCCGGGCCCGATGTGATCGCGCGGAGATCGCCGCCATCGAGGGATACAGCGGAGATCTGGCGCCGGGTCACGCCGTCACTTGTTCCGGAGAAGTAGACCAGCCGCCGCTCCTCATCGACGCCGATGACGTGGGAGATCACCCACTCGCCGCTGGTCAGATCGCGGAGGAGCGACCCATCGGCGGCAAGGAGCGAGAGGTGCCGGTGTCCGGACTTCTCGGACGACCAGAGGATCTCGCCGGACTTGAGGAAGCGGGTATCAGAGGAGACGTTGAGCCACGGTTCGCCGCGCTCCTCGTGGAGGAGATGGGCTTCGCCACCATCGAATTCGAGGAGGCGGAGGGTGACCTGATCGCGATCGAGGAGCTGTACGGTGAACTTGCCAGAGGGGCGCCAGGCGGCGCGAGCGAGGTAGATGTCCTGTTCATTTCCGAGGTCGAGCCAGCTGACGGCGCCCGAGGCAACATCGACGGTGGCGAGGCGAACGATGGCGTTGGCGGCGCCGGCGAAGGGGTAGCGGTGATACTCGATATCAACCGCGTCCTTGCCCTGATGGACGATGGGATAGGCGGGGATGTGGCGCTCATCGGCCTGTTGAAAGGCGATCCGGGCGCTGTCCTCGCTCCACCAGAAGCCACGCGCGCGATCCAACTCCTCCTGGGCGATGAACTCTGCGAGGCCGTTGGTGAGGCCCTCCTCGGCGTCGAACGTGAGCTGCCTGGCCTCCGCCGTCGCGATCTGGACGACGAAGAGGTTGCCGTCGCGGACGAAGGCGACGCGGGAGCCATCGGGGCTGAGGCGGGGGTCGATGGCGCCGGCCGTCCCCGCCAGCTCCGTCAATGGCCCGCCCCCTCTGCTGACGTAGACGGCGCCGGCGAGCGGGACGAGGAGCGTCGGCTCGGGCGAGGCGGTAGCGAACGCGTAGTCGGTGACGCCGACCTCGCGCAGGCGCATCCGCTCGCGTCGGAGCTCCTCGTCGCGGCTGAACTCTCGGGCCGGAGCGGGACCGGCGAGGACGGTTCGTTCGCCGGTGGCGATGTCGTACCGCCAAAGGCTGCGGACGAGGTTTCCTTCGCCGCTGAAGAGGTAGGTGACCGCTTTGCTATCCGGCGTGAAGCCGAGGCGGGCGGGGACTACCGTGCCGGGCCGCGGGTAGCGCGCGACATCCTCGATCGTCAGGCTGCTCAACGGGCCGGTCATGTCAGGGCATCCGCGCGGAGGGCCTCTATCTCCGCGATGCTCTTCGGGATGGCGGCGGAGAGCACGTCGGCGCCATTGGCTGTCACGCGCACGTCATCTTCGATGCGAACGCCGCCGAAATCGATGAGCGCATCGACGCGCTCCCAGTCGATGGCTTCGCGATACTGCTCGCGGCGGGCGGGATCGTTGAGGAGGGCGGGGATGAAGTAGATCCCCGGCTCGATCGTGACCACGTAGTTCTCCCGCAGCGGGAGGTCGGCGCGGAGCCACTTGAGGCCGAAGCGGTCGCTCTTTGTGCGGCCGGCGAGGCAGCCGCCGGCGTCGTGGGTAGCGAGGCCGAGCATGTGGCCGAGGCCGTGAG
>JANMTH010000758.1:0-5607 GCA_031390305.1 Thermoflexaceae bacterium | reverse complement strand
GACGACCGTGGCGTGTACGTCACCTCGGTGGCGATCGTTGGCGCCGTCGCCAGCGTTGCCGCCAGCTTCGCCTCCGCTTCGGGCTACTTCGTGACGAAGGGGGGCCGGCCGGCCGCCGAAGTCGCCGCCAACGGAATGGTCCTCGCCCTCGTCTCCGGTGGGGCGCTCCTCGGCATCTGTTTGGTGCTCTGGGCGGTCTGGCCCTGGGCCGATGGCCACGTGCCGCTGCTCGTCGGCCTCGCGCTCTTCCCGATCATCGCCCGGAACGCCCTCGGTGGCGTCTTCCTGGGCACGAACCAGATCTGGAAGTACAACTTCAGCATTCACGGGCCGGGCTATGTCGCCGTCGTCCTCCTCCTCTTCTGGGTGTTCGTTCTCGATCAGCGAACCCTGGAAGCGGCCCTGGGCACCTGGATCGCGGCCCAGTACCTCTCCCTCGCGTTGCTCGCCGGCATGGGCCTCGGATGGTGGAGCTGGATCTTCAGCCACCGGCCGGATTTCGTCCTGATCAAGCGAATCGTGGCCTTCGGCGCGGTGACGGGACTCGCGGGCTTCATCAGTTTCTTCAACTACCGGATCGACCTCCTCCTCGTCGCTGGCATCGACGGGAAGGACGGCGCTGGCGTCTACTCGACGGCCGTCCAGGTAGCCGAAGGTCTCTGGCTTTTTTCGACGGCGATCTCGATCGCTTCATACTCGGCCGTCGGCTTGCTGAGCCGCGAGGATGCATCCGAGCTGACCACCCGGAGCGTACGGCATACGTTGCTGGTCGTTTCCATCCTCTGTGTCGGCGTCTTCGTGCTTGCGCCCTTCATCGTCGAGACGCTCTTCGGCGAGCGGTACGGTGGCGCGGCGAATTCGCTGCGCGTCCTCTGCCTGGGCACGGCCCTGTTCGCGCCCGTCTCCCTTCTTTCGAACTACTTCACGGTCCAGCTCGGCCGCCCTTCCATTTCACTCTGGCTCGCCTCTCTCTCCTGTGTGATCAACGTCATCGTCAGCCTGCTGCTCATCCCCCAGGTCGGGTACGTGGGTGGCGCATGGGCGACGACGATCAGCTACGCCGCGAGCACGTCGATCGCCGCCATCCTCTTCCTTCGCATCTCCGGGGCGCCGTTTGGCGACCTCTGGCGGATTCGCGGAGATGACGTGGCGAGCTACTTCCGCCTCGGCCGCCGGATCCTCAACGGGGAGCTGTTCCGACACGCATGACCAGAAAGATCTCCGTCATCGGACTGCCCTTTTTCGCTCGCCGCACGGCCGCCGCGCTGCGCTCCGCCGGCTACGACGCGCACTACGTGCCCCGGCCCGGCAACTCGCCGCGGCGCTGGTGGCGCGTCCTCAGCACGATCCTCACCTCAGACCTTGTCTACGCCATCGGCAGCAGCGTCTCCCGGACTTCGCCCTTGCACCTCGTCTCGTTGACCGGCAAACCGATCGTCCTCCACTGGGTTGGTACCGATGTCCAGGTCGCCCTTGGCGTGCATCAGGAAGGGCGCACGAGCCGGCGCCTCGTGGAGCGCGCAACCCACTGGGCCGATGCGCCATGGCTCGTCCAGGAGCTCCGCATGATCGGGATCGATTCTTCGGAACTCCTTCTCCCCGTGCCCGCCGCGATCGGTTCGCCGATGCCGCTCCCCGAGCGGTTTACCGTGCTCATCTACCTTCCCCGCGACTTCCAGATTTCGTACGACGCCGAAGCGACGATGGAGGTGGTGAAGGCTCTGCCGGAGATTTCGTTCATGGTGGCGGGTGGCTACCGGCCGCCGCAGGCATTGGCGAACCTCGAGATCCTCGGCTTCGTCGAGGACATGCCGGCCATCTACGCCCGCTCCACCGCCCTCCTCCGCCTGACGCACCACGACGGGATGTCCCATTCCGTGATCGAAGCCCTGAGCTTCGGCCGCCACGTGCTCTGGAGCTATCCGTTGTCCGGCGCCATTCGCGTTCGCACCGCCGAAGAAGCCATAACCGTCATTCGTGAACTCGCCGCCCGCTTCGCCGGCGGTGATCTCCCGGTAAACGCCGAGGGCGCGGCGCGTGTGACCGAAAAGTACCATCCCGCTAAGATTCTGGAAGAAGTTCGCAGGGGGATCGACAGCCTTCTTTCATGACCAAACTGACCGGCAGGGAGATCATCACCTTCGAACGCGTTGAGGTCCGCCGGGCTGCACTCCTGCTCCTCCTTGTCCTGGCCCTGCTCTCCCCGAATATCGAGTCTCCGGGGAGCATTCCGGCGGTCCGCCTCGAGCAGCTGGCGCTCGCGGCCATGCTGCCATCGCTGGGCTGGTTCTGCTGGCGGCGCCGTGAGTTCCTCCGCATCGGCGCTGTCGATATCATCTTCGGCCTCCTGGCCGGAGCGATCACGGTCAGTATCATCTTCGCGCCGATGATCGTCGATAGCGTCGAACGGTCGTTCCGTGACCCCTTCGAGGTAGCCCGGGTCGCCGAATACTGGCTGATGTATCGGCTGGCGCTGACTGTCGCGCGGGACGAGCGGACGGTCCGTGGTGTCGTCTATACGCTCGCTTGCGTGATGGGCCTGATGGGCCTCTTCGCTCTCCTCCAATACATCGGGCCCGGATCGTTCAACGCCAACGTCTCCAGGGCGTGGTCCGTCGGCCACAACCTCGTCGGCCTCGAACGAGAGGGCCGCGTGACGAGCACCGTTGGCAACGCCAACTACTTCGCGATCTTCATGATGCTCCCGCTCGTGCTTGGCCTTTCGTTCGTCCTCCTGCGACAACAGGTCGATCGACGGCTCTTCTGGCTCGCCGTCGCCGCCTCATTCATCGGCACGCTCTCGATGGTGATGGCGCAATCGCGCACGGCCGCGCTCGGGTTGCTCTTCGCCATGTTCGTCGCACTCTTCGTGGCCGTCGCCTCGCGGCCGAGGCGGACGGCGCCATTCCAGGCGATAGGGGCCTTCCTCCTCTTCCTTGTGCTCTCGATAGCCTGGGTGAACGTCAATCCGCCGGATGTTGGCAGCTTCAACGAGCGCTTCAACCCGTTCGCCGTCCAGGACGACACCTCCGCGATCATCCGTTTCCAGAAGCTCAAGTCGTTCTTCAAGGGGTTCACCTCTGAAGAGCCGGCCTTCTGCCGTTCCGGTGAACGGATCGAGAAGCGCCCGATCGCGAAGTCCCATCTGCCCGCCTCGACTACCGGCGCACCGCCCGCCGCACCGACCGCAATCGCGCGCGACGACCGGCGAAAGAAGGATGTCGGCGAGATCACGGACGGCATCATCGAGAACTTCTGCGACAGGGACTCGTGGCCCGTCGGCAAGCCGCTCGAACAGCTCCTCGTCCCGAAGTACATGGACGCACTCCCTCGCGATCCCGAGGGCAAGCCGTACCAGACCTACCTCAGCACCGCCGGCTTCACCGTGGGCGCGGCCCTCGAAAATCCCGCCGACGCCCAGGGCCCGGTCTACGCCCTCAGCACCATCCCCAACGTCATCGTGAACGGCAGCGCCGAATCCGGGAAGGGCCTGCCCAGCCGCTGGTTCGAAGGGACAGGCGGACCCTCTTCCGGTGATGTCCTCGAATCGCCAACGGCTCTCTTCGGCACCCACGTCGCCCACGTTCAGCTTGGCCCCAATGGCGATCTCCGCCAGTTCATCGTCCTCGACTTCAGCCTCGATACGGACTACGCCGCCGCCTTCTGGGCCCGATCGGCGAACGGCCGGGAGCAGAAGGCCCGGCTCTACCTCGTCGGTCAGCAGGCCGATGGCAGCGAGTACGACGGCCTCTGGAAGACCACCGTCACCCTTCCCGCGGATGGCCGCTGGGTCCCCCTCCAATACACCTTCCGCGCGCCCGACAAAGGGCGGATTATCGTCCTCCAGCTGATGGTCCGGGCGGCGGATAACCTCACCCCGCTGGATGCCCACGTCGATGGGGCGATGGTCACCCAGGGCACCATCGTTCCCTCTTTCCAGTACGTCACCGATATCGACCCGACCACTCTTCGCGGGACCGACCTCCCGCAGTTCGCTGATTCCCCACTCGTCGGCGTTGGCCCCCGGAACGATGCCGAGGCCGGCTCCTTCGACAACGAATACCAGCTGATGCTGGACCGCTACGGCATCCTCGGCTTCCTCCCGTACGTCGCGATGTACATCGCCGCGCTCCTCATCTCCCTTCGCGCCTGGCGGCGGTCCTCCGGGCTCACCTCCGTGCTGGCGCTCTCGCTCTTCACCTTCACACTCGGCCTCTTCGTCTTCAACGTCGGCGCTGGCAGCTACTACCACTTCCAGATCATGGCCGTCCTCTGGCTGCTTCTCGGCTATCTCCAGGTGGCGCCCGCCCCGCGCGCGCGCCGTCCGGATGCGGCCGGCGCCGCTGAAGTTCCGGTCGCGACGGCCGTGCGTTAGTGGCCCGCGATAGCCGCCCCGTGCGCGTCTGTGTCCTCACCTCGGTCCATCCGCCGCTCGATACGCGGGTCTTCCATCGCCAGGCGAAGTCGATGGCCGCCGCCGGCTTCGATGTCCTTCTCGTCGCCGCGGGAGCGCCCAATCACCCCGTGGACGGCGTCCGCTTTGCCGGGCTTCCCCAGACCGGCCGCCGTCTCTTCCGGCCGCTCCGCTGGCCGGTTGTCGTGTATCGCGCCATTCGCGCGCGCGCCGACGTCTACCACTTCCACGACCCCGAGCTGCTCCCCTTCGGGCTGCTCTTGCGCCTCGTCACGCGCAAGGCCGTTGTCTACGATTCGCACGAGTACCTTCGCGAAGACATCCTCGGCAAGCACTGGATCCCGGCCCGCCTACGAAAGCCGGTGGCCTTCCTGGCCGATCGCGTCGAGAAGTGGACGGCGCGGCGGTTGAGCGCCGTCGTCACCGTGACAGAGGAGATGCAGAGCCGCTTCCTGCCCTACCAACGGCGGACGATCACGGTCAAGAACCTTCCGCCGCTGCCGGATCTCCCGGAGCCCCTTCCCGAACGGCGGCCGATTGTGGCGTACGCCGGACTCATCAACGTCGAGCGTGGCCTCGACATCCTCTACGAGACCGCCCGGCTCGTCAGAGCGCGAGTGCCGGTCGCCGAGTTCCACATCCTCGGGACCGTGGAGTGGGATGGGTTGCCGGCGGCCGACAAAGCCCGCCGCCCGGCCGACTGGGAGGCGATGGGCGTCCGCTTCCTCGGGACACGCCCCCAGCCCGAGGTCGCGGCCTTCCTCGCTGGCGCTTCCGTAGGCTGGCTGCCGCGAAGCCCGCATGTGGCCAACAACCTGCTCGCCTGGCCGAACAAGCTCGTCGAGTACATGGTCGTCTCCCTGCCCATCGTCGCCTCCGACCTGCCCCTGCAGGCGCGCGTTGTCGAGGAGGCGCGCTGCGGCCGCGTCGTTGAAGCGCTCTCTCCGCGTGCCCACGCGGACGCGATCTGCGAACTCCTTCAGCACCCGGAGGTCGCCGCCGGCCTCGGCGAGAACGGCCGCCGTGAGGCGATGGCGCGGTACACCTGGGAAGGCGAAGCCCAGAAGCTGAAGGCGCTCTACCTTGAACTCGCGGGACGCGCCTGAGGGCGGCTCGCCCCGGAGGTTCGCCAGCCATGGCCACGAAGACCGCGCGGCATGAGCCAGGGCTCGGCCAGCTCCAGCCACTTCCCC
>JANMTH010000751.1:0-8792 GCA_031390305.1 Thermoflexaceae bacterium | reverse complement strand
CGTGGCGTGAGAATTGGCGGGGCTGGCGGTTGAGCCGTGGGCCGTGGAATCACTGGCGGCGCCTTCGGTCGTCAGTTCGAGGTACTTGTCGGCGAACGCTTCGTTCACATGGAGGACGCCAGCGTTGAGCGTCGCGAAGGGATAGTCGGCTGTTATCTCGGGGAGGGCGTCGGCCGCCTTTTGGGTGGTGATGATCGACCCCGTCGGGACGTAGCGGCCCTCGGCGATGGTCACGCCGATGATCTTCGCGCCCGGTTCGATGACGACGTTCTTGCCGACGACAGCCTTGAAGACGAGGACCTGCATGCCCACGAACGTGTAGTCGCCGACGGCGGCGGGGCCGTGCACCTGCGATTGGTGGGCCATGGAGACGCCCTTGCCGATGTAGACGGCGTACTTCTTGCCATCGACCGTGACGAGGTTCTTCTCGACGTTCTTTTCGCCATCGAAGGTCTCAAGGGCGTGGAGGACGACGCCGTCCTGCACGTTTGAGCCATCGCCGATGACGATCGGCTGGCCTTCATCGCCACGGATGCTGGCGAAGGGAGCGACGAAGACGCCCTTGCCGATCTTTACGTTGCCGATCACGGAGGCGAGCTTGTCGATGTAGGTCCCGGCGCCGATGCTCGGCTCGTCAATGGAGGGGTTGAACGTGGTTTCGACGTTGGGGCGGATGAGGCCGGTCTTCGATTCCTCGACGACGGCGGCGGCCGGGGCGGCTACGGGTTCGTCCTTCGCGAAGAAGTGCCCGTAGGCGAGGAAGACGGCCATCAGGGCGACAAGGGCGATCAGGCCGCCGTTGATCAGCTGCTGGTGCGACCAGGTCGGCATCGCCTTGACGCTGGGGATTTTGGGGAGGTCGAAGGAAAAACGCACGGTGAGGCCGCCCTCGGCCTTGCGGTCGAGGGCGAGGGCGCCATCCGCGCCGGGCGTGGTGGTAGCGTCGTCGCCCTTTTGGGCTTCTGGTTCGCGCGTTTCTTCGGCCATAATCCCGGCTCCCTGTCTGCGGATTCCCGCAAAGGTATCGGCACGGCGGGCGGGGCCGGATAGTAGGGAAGGCCGCTGAGCTGACCACCGAAGCGGGCTCGGTTGACAGGCCAACACGCCCACCTAATGATCCCTTTGTCGCGCGGTGTGCCCGGCCGGGAGCTGCTTGCCCCCTTCGAGCCTGCTGACGTCGAACGACAGGTGCATGCCCGCTGCCCGCGAGAGGGAGCGGCCAGAGGAGTGCGATCACGTGACAACGCTTGAAAGGCCCCGAACCGTTGGCGAACTGAAGGCCGCCGGTTACAAAGTCCGCCCTGTCCGCGAGGAGATGCGGAGGAACCTCATCGCCAAGCTTCGCGCGGGCGAGGCCCTCTTCCCCGGCGTCCACGGCTACGACGAGACGGTCATTCCGCACATCGTCAACGCCATCCTCGCGGGCCAGGACATCATCTTCCTGGGCGAACGCGGGCAGGCGAAGTCGCGCATTATCCGTTCGCTCACTTCGCTCCTCGATGAAGAGACGCCAGTCCTCGCGCACTGCGAGATCCCCGAGGATCCGTACGAGCCGATCACCCGCGCCGGCCGCGACATCATCGCCGAGAACGGCGACGCCGCCGAACTCAAGTGGCTGACGCGGGATGAGCGCTACGGCGAGAAGCTTGCCACCCCTGACATCACGATCGCCGACCTGATCGGCGAGGTGGACCCGATCAAGGTGGCCGAGGGCCGCTACCTCTCGGACGAACTGACGATCCACTACGGCCTGATCCCTCGCACCAACCGCGGGATCTTCTGCATCAACGAGCTGCCGGACCTTGCCGAGCGCATCCAGGTCGGCCTGCTCAACATCATGGAAGAGCGAGACGTGCAGATCCGCGGCTACCGCATCCGCCTGCCGCTCGATGTCTTCGTCGTCGCCAGCGCGAACCCCGAGGACTACACGAACCGCGGGCGGATTATCACGCCGCTGAAGGACCGCTACGGCGCCCAGATCCGAACCCACTACCCGATCAAGATCGAACACGAGCTCGACATCATGGAGGCCGAACACCACCCCCTCCCGGCGGATTTCAAGGTCGTCGTGCCTCCGTACATGAAGGAGATCATCGCCGAAATAAGCCGCCTGGCGCGCAAGAGCCCGGACGTCAACCAGCGTTCCGGCGTCAGCGTCCGGGCGAGCATCGCGAACTACGAAAGCCTCCTGGCGAACGCCCTCCGCCGGGCGATCGTGACCGGCGAAGAGGTGGTGGTGCCCCGCGTCAGCGACCTGCCCTACGTCATCCCGAGCCTGACCGGAAAGGTCGAATTCGAGACGGTTGAGGATGGCCGCGAAGACCAGATCGTGGAGAAGCTGATCCAGGGCGCGGTCGTCGCGGTGTTCAACCGGATGTTCAATCTCGGCGAACTCGAAGGGGCCGTGAACCGGTTCAAGGCGGGGCTCGCCGTAGAAGTTGGGGATATGACGCCGAGCCAGCAGTACTCGCGGCTGGTCCAGCAGATCGAGGGCCTTCCGGCGGCCGTCGAAAAGGCCGGATCGCAAGGCTCGGAGGGCGAAGTGGCGGCGGCCGTCGAGTTCATCTTCGAAGGGCTCCACCTGAACAAGCGCCTGAATAAAGATCGTGTGGGCGGCAAGATCCAGTACCGGGGATGACCTGGAGCATCCTCCCGCTTCCAACGAATGGCCCCCTCTTCGAGGGGGCCATTGCGGTCTACCGCGCGGCGTTCTCCCGGCCGCCATACAACGACAAAGGACGGGCGAAGGAGGTCCGCGACCGGATTCGCGACCTCCATGCGGTGCGCCCCGGCTACCGCTCCTTCGCGGCGGTGAACGGCGCGGGCGAGGTGATCGGGATGATCTACGGCTATCGCGGCGAGGCCGGCCAATGGTGGCGGGACAGCGTCCGTGCCGCGATCGCCGCGGATTCGGCGGAGCGCTGGCTCGCCGACTCGTTTGAACTTGTCGAGGTGGCGGTGGCGCCCGCTTACCAGTCGCTCGGCATCGGCCGGGTGCTCGTTTCGCGGCTCCTGGAAGGGTTGAGCGAAGCGACCTGTGTGTTGAGCACGCGTACCGATAGCAGGGCGCACGAACTGTATCGGCGCCTCGGCTTCGAGGTGATCGCCCAGATGCGATTCGTCACCGGCGGGCTGCCGTTCTACGTCATGGGCAAGCGACTGAAGCCCGGCTGAGGCTCTGTCGAAGCTCCTCCGCGGCTCCTCGCACTGTGGCTTGCCATGCGTGTCATACTGTGCGCCACACTGAACGGAGGCCATCACCATGCGCATCCTCGTCGCAATCGACCACGCGGCCGAAAACGTCCAGCCGGCGAACGCGCTCGCTCGCTGGGTGGAGGCGGCGGGCACGGAGATCCACCTGCTCTCCGTGCTCCGCCCTTCCGAAGTCGCGGCCGAGGAGGCGATGGGCGGCTTCGAACCGATCGTGCCCGTAGCTTCGAGCACCGGCGCCATCCTCCCTGGTGTTCGCCAGCACTACCGCGAGGGCGCCGACGACCGCGGCCAGGCGCTCGAACGGGCGCGGATGGAGCGCTACGACGAGTTGAAGGAGGCCGGCGGCCGTTGGTTCCCCGGCGCCGCCGTCCAGGTCCACGTCGTGGAGGATGATGACCCGGCGGTCGCGATCATGCGCGTCGCCCGCGAAACAGCGGCGGACCTTATCGCGATGGCCGCTCACCACCACTCGCGGCTCGGACAGCGCCTTCGCCAGAACCTCCACGAAGAGATCATCCAGAAGGCGGGAGTGCCGGTCTTCGTGGTTGGCCCGGAAGTGGTGGGGTTGTAGCTGCTCAGGGCTCGCGGCGGGTGACGCCCGGGATGCGGTCGAAGTCGCGGTCGTACGCGTAGACGGTGGAGTCGCCCGCTTGCTCCATCGTGGCGGCGAGCATTGCGTCTCCGAAACTCCGCGCTGTGGTTTCGAGCAGTTCCAGCGCCCGCAGGAGCGTCGGCCTCGATTCCACATTCAGGTATGGCAGTTCCACGATGAATCGCACCGTCTCGTCAACGGCCGTTCTCGGCATCCGGTAGAGCCGCGGAGATGAGAGCACAAACACAACCTCTCCGACCGTCCAAGCCGCCAGGCGGAGAGTCACTTCTCCTCGCTCCGCGCGCCGCGGGAGGTCACGCACGGCGCCCAGTTTCGCCTGGTCGTCCCCGCTCAAGAGCCGGACGAGAAGGTCTGCGTCGAGGTAGCCGTCAGGCATCGCCCATGCGCCTGTACTTTTCGAGGAGGGCGTCCTCTCTGGCAATCTCGCGCATCTCCTTCCACTCGAGCGGCCGTGGCAGCTTCCCCGCAATGCCGGCGAGGTCATCTACTGTTGCGAAGCGGGGTGCCTCCAGACGAACGCCACCCTCGTCATCCACGACGTATTCGACGGGGCCGCCGTCCTTCACGCCAAGCCGTCGCCGGATGGCGATGGGAATCGTCACCTGGCCCTTCCGTGTCACCGTTGCCCTTACGCGCATGGCTGTTCCTTACTTCGAGGGTAGCACAAGGAGACCGACCTCCCTGAAATCGGCGACCGGCTCTGGCCCTTCCTTCGCTTGACAGGGCTGCCACCGCCCGAAAGAATCCAGCGTCACACTGGACGGCCGTCCAGTTTCAATTCGCGGAGGAACCATGAAGGCCCTTGTGCTCGGCGGCTCCGTCTTCGTTGGCCTCCACATGGTGCGCGAGCTGGTCGCGCGTGGGCACGATGTCACCGTCCTCAACCGCGGAAAGACGGCCACGAACCTTCCCCCGGGCGTGCGTCACCTCGCCGCCGACCGCACGGACAACGAGTCGATGCGGGCCGCGCTCGTGGGCAAGGATTGGGACGCGGTCTTCGATGTTTCGGGTTTCGTGATGGTCTCGGGGGCGTCGGATATCGACTTCTTGTTCGGCTTGTTGGACGAGCGCTGCGGGGCCTACGTCTACACGAGTTCGGTGATGGCCTATCCGCAGGACATCGCGGTCTTCCCCTGGACAGAGGACATGGGGTTCAACCCCGATGGTCCGGGTACCTACGGGGGCTTCAAGGCGAAGGTCGAACAGACCATCCTCGCCCGCCACCGGGACACGGGCTTTCCCGGCTCGATCGTCCGTCCCGCCGCTATCTACGGGCCCGACAACAACATTTACGATATGGAAGCGCCGATGTTCTTGCGGCTCCTGCGGGGGCTGCCCATCATCGTCCCCCACGAAGGCCTCGTCACCTGTTCCTACGGCCACGTGGATGACCTCTGCCGGGCGATGGTGGATATGGCGACCAACTCCGCGGCCCGCGGCGAGATCTTCAATATCACGGCCGAAGCGCCGACGGTGAACGAGTACGTGCGCGTGTTGAGCGAGATCGTGGACAAGCCGGCCGACGTCGTCTACCTCCCTGGCGCAATCCTGCGGGAACTTCCGCGCCAGCCGTTCGGCCACCTCTTCGGACGCGCCCACCACAGCATGCTGAGCATCGAGAAGGCCCAAGACCTGCTCGGGTTCACGCCCCAGTTCGACTTCCGCGTCGGCCACGCCCATACGTTCGAGTGGTTCATGCAAAGCGGCCTGGCCGAGAGCAAGGAGGCGCTGCGTGACCCCGTCTGGTTCGCGAGCTACGACTTCCCGTTCGAAGCGGAAGTCGCCGCGCGCGTCCGCGCCGGAGGCGGATGATGCCAGGTGAACGCCACCCGACCCAGGCGGAACTGCTCGAAGGGGCCGTGCGGACGATCGAGGAGATCCTCATGCCCGAGCTTCAGACGTCCTGGGCCAAAGCCTCGGCGATCCAGCTCGCGGCCCAGCTGCGGTACACCCTCGCCCGCCAACAGGACGACCTGCAGTCGCGGCAGGACGCCGAACTGCGGGAGTGTCTGGCCAGCTTCGCCCGCGATCACGCGGATGTGGACGCTCCCGGGAGCGATGGAGCGGCCTTGCGAGCGCAGGCAGGCGCACTGCTGGTGTCCGCCCAGTCCCGCGGTGGGACGCTGTCCGAGGCCGTCCGCGCGACTCTGCGGCCGCTGCTCATGCGCCACACCGCCGAGGATCTCGCGGAGGCCGGGCCGCTGCTCCAGGGCTTCATGACCGGGTTCCGGGGGATGCGGGCCGATGCAGAGTAGCGAGTCCCTCGTGGCACCGCTCGAGCGCTACCTGGCCGGGAGGTTGGGCGGCCCCGATGCCGTGCGCGTCGAGCATCTCCGGCGGATCGCCGTCGGCCACTCGCGCGCCATGTTCATGGTGAATACGCGCCAGGGCGATTGCGCGCGGGCTTTCGTCCTCCGCCTGGAACAGGGCGGCGTCTTCGGGACGAGCAGCGGGGGCGAGGTCCGATTGATGCGCGCCCTCCGTTACGCCGGGTACCCTGTCGCGCCCGTCCGCTGGTACGAGCCGGATACGAGCATCCTTGGCAACGCCTTCTTCATCATGGATGCCGTGACCGGGGAGGCTGATGCTCCTGGCGAGAAGGAGGTCCGGGCCTACGCTCGCACCCTCCGTCAACAGCACGACCTGGACTGGCGGGCGGCCGGCCTGCGTTTTCTGGGCGTGCCACAAACGCCGCGCGATGGCGCCCTGGCCCAGGTCGAACGCTGGTACGGGGTCTACCGGGAAGCTACATACCTGCCCATTCCGTTGCTCGAAGAGGGCCGCGCCTGGCTCCGAAAACAGGCGCCAGCCGCCGCGCGCATCACACTCGTCCACGGCGACGCCGGCCCATCGAACTTCATGCACCAGGACGGTGCGGTGAGCTGCGTGACGGACTGGGAGTTCGCCCATCTTGGCGACCCGGTGGAGGACTGGGTGTACATGGCGACGATGCGCGGCGCCCGGATGTTCCCGCGGGAGCGCTGGGCCGAGATCTTCCGCGAAGAGGCCGGCGTCGAAGTCTCGCCGGCGGAATGGGTATTCTGGGACGCGTTCAACCACTTCAAGGGCGCCTGCGCGAACATCACCACGCTTCGCGTCTTCTCCTCGGGTGCGAACCCGGCGCCGAACATGGCGGCCATCGGCACGGGGCTCCACCTCGTCTTTCTGCAGCGACTCGCCGAAATCGTCGGCGCGAACTGAACCCGCCCCGCGACGCGCGGACCACAACCCCGGAGGAGGCATCAGGCCATGGCTGGAGACAAAGAGATCGAGGTCGCGAGGAAGCTCTTCCTCGCCTGGAGCAGCGGGAACGCGGACGCACCCGCCGCCTACATGACGGAGGACGCCGTCCTCTACGACATCGTCGCCGGCGACGACAAGGTCGGATGGCCCGCCATCCGTGACTTCTTCGCCGGCGGCATCGTCCACTGGCCGGACCTGGACCTGACGCCGGAGAAGTACTGGGTGAACGACAAGGGTGTCGCCCTTACCTGGCTCATGAGCGCGACGGTCACCGACGACCGTTTCGGCCCCGAGAACAAGGGGAAGAAGTGGAAGTCCGAGGGTATGTCGTACCTCGAATTCCGGGGCGACCGCGTGAGCTACGAGGTGGACTACCACAACGGCGCGAACGTCGGCCGGTCTCTGGGCATCAAGGCCGGCTGACAGCGGCCGGGACCACGGGCCCAGTGGTGCTATCGGACGTAGACGGTGGTGTCCTGCACGACCGTGTAGTCTTCGGCGTCCAGCCGGTGGCACCAGAGGTGGTGGCCGGAAACGGCAAGAGGCCGGTTGGCGTGGCCCGTCCAGGCGGCAACCTCAACGTCTACACCGAGTTCTGGTCGAGCCACGATGAACTCGATCGCCGGAATCAGGTCTGTATCTGTCGAGAAGAGGATGACTACGTCGAAGCGCCTATCGACCGCGCCGGTGACGAGGTCGATGGCCAAGGAAACGTCGATGCCCTTCTCCCGCGGCTTCGAAGTTGGCGGATAGTTCAGTGTTCGGGCGCTGACGCTCGCTCCGGCGCTCTCCCACGCGGCCATCTGGCGGCGGCTGGCGCCGTACGCTCTCGAGTCTCTTTGTTGGGAAGGAATTCCTCGGTAGACACGGACCTCAGACAGTCTACGCTGGTCCCGGGCCCCCGCTGGGAGCGGGCGGCCGCGCAGAAACTCACCGAGCTTCATCGGGTGTATTTGTCCGGCCGAGGCGGGCGCGTCTACGGGCGCGTATGCCGTTCGGGCACACATGTAAACGTTCTGGTAGTCGATGAAGAGGGCTACTCGGTCAGCCATTTGACACTCCGCAAAGAAAGAACCCGCCAGTGCGGCACAACGTACCGGACGGCGGGTAATATTGCGGGCGTTTGGCCCACTTGTCATCATGCATCCTGCGACGCCGCTTATCAAGCCGCGCGGCCTTACCGGGGGATGTTTCTCTCGTTGGCACTGGCCGTCAGGAAGACCTTCTCGCGATAGAACCGCAGCTCCGCGATGGAGGCGCGGATGTCGTCGAGCGCCCGATGCCCGTCGCCCTTCTGGAAGTGGGGCACGGCCGGATACCAGCGCTTCGCCAGCTCCTTGAGCGTTGAGACGTCGATGATTCGGTAGTGGAGGTAGGCGTCGATCCGGGGCATATGCCGCGCGAGGAAGCGGCGATCGACGTGGACGGAGTTGCCACAGAGGGGCGATGTGCCAGGTTGCGTGTGTTCGGCGAGAAACGCCAGGAAGCGCTCTTCGGCTTCAGTTTGCCAGAGCGTGGAAGCCTGGACCGCCGCGGTGAGGCCCGACTTCGTGTGGTGGGCGGTGCACCAGTCGTCCATCGCCGCCAAGGCCGCCTCGGGCTGGTGGATGACGATGTGGAAGCCATCGCCGACCTCGTTCAGCTCGGCGTCCGTGATCAGCGCCGCGATCTCGAGGATGACACAGGTCCGTTCATCGAGGCCGGACATCTCCATGTCGATCCA
>JANMTH010000723.1:0-1927 GCA_031390305.1 Thermoflexaceae bacterium | reverse complement strand
TGAAGGACAACTTCACCTTCGGCGCGACGAACACGTTTGGGGACGCCCTGACCAACGAGGCGCGGAACATGACCCTCAGCGGATCGACGGAGGACCACCGAAACGCCGCGCGCGCCTTCGTCGAAAAGCGGGAACCCAGCTTCCAGGGGCGGTAGCCGGATTCAGACGCGGAGACGCGGAGCGGAGTGCTGGGCCACGACTCTCCGCGCCCGCGGTCCTCTCCACCGCTCGGCTTCTCCTCACCTGGCCGGCCAAAGACGCCGGTACTATACGGCGAGGCTGGCACCGGCGGCGTTGAGGGCCTGTTCCATGTGCGACTGTTCGTGGCCGATCAGGAGCATCTTGGCGAGGTCGCCAAGGCGCATCTTGTTGCCGCCCAGCTCGACCTCTTTTTCGAGGTCCGCGTCCGTGAGCTTCTGGAGGGCCATCCAGACGATGCCGTGGGCGGTGTTCAACTCCACCGGAAGCATGCGTGAGTTGAGCGTTTTGAAGGTGGCGATGCCCTCGGCGTCGCCCGGGCCCAGGGCGGTCTGGGGCTCACCGTGGACCAGTTGCTCGATCGCTTCGGGGATCTTGTGCATGGTATCGATGATGTGCCGGTAGCAGTCACCGGCGGACCACTGGTCGGGTGCGGAGGCGTCTTCGAACTTCCCCTTCGCGGCCTGGGCGATTGAGGCTTCGGTGATCGCCCATTGTGCCCTGGCGGCGGCGATGAGGTCGGACTTCGAGATTGCGGTGGTAGCCATGGGTGGAACTCCAGGTTGAGTAGTTTGGTGCGGCTTATTCTGACGGATTGTGCGTGGCGGACAAGCGGCCGGGCACGATTCCTGGCCGTTCGGCCAGGAATTCGCGGCCGAACGGCCCCGACCTTGCGTGAGATAGATAGGTCACACACGAGGCCACCCGCAAATCGCTACGATACGCGCAGCCCGTTGGGTGGACGGCCCAGAAGGAGCACGACATGGAACGCATCCCGGTAGACGGCGGAACACTCGAAGGCGAATCGCTCGGCAGCGGCGAGCCAGTGCTGCTCATCCACGGGTCGATCCTTGCCGACGCCTGGGCGCCACTTGTTAAGGAGCAGGCGCTCGCAAGCAAGTATCGCCTGATCAACTATCACCGGCGCGGTTTCGCCGGGAGCGTGCGGCACAGCGGCCCCTTCAGCCTGGCCAACCAGGCCGAGGATGCGCGGGCGGTGCTCAAGCACTTCGGCATTGAGCGGGCGCACGTTGTCGGCCACTCCTACGGCGGCTGCACCGCGGTTCAACTCGCCCTCGATGCGCCGGAGATGGTGTGTTCACTGTCTCTTCTCGAGCCCGCGCTCATGGGACTGATCCCGTCGGGGCCGGCCTTTTCTGAGGCCATCGCACCGCTCGCAGCCGCCTATTCAGCCGGCGATCAGGTGGCCGCGCTCGATGGCTTCCTGCAAGCCGTGTCCGGTCCCGATTACCGGGCGAACACCGATAAGACGCTTCCGCCCGGCTGGTTCGATCTCGCGCTCGCGGACTTTGACACATTCTTCCCGGTCGAGCTCCCGGCGCTCGGAGCCTGGGACTTCTCCCGCGACGACGCGAAGCAGATCAACGTGCCCACGCTCTCCGTCCTTGGGGCGGAATCTGATCCTAGCTTTAGCGAGGTCGTCGCGGTCATCCAGGAGATGTGGCCCGGCACCGAGACGTATGTGTTGCCCGGAGCAACGCATGCTCTACAGATGATGAACCCCGGGGACATGGCGACGGCGCTCGCCGCCTTCCTCGGCCGCCACCCGATGTAGCGGCCGCGGCTGTCCGCGGCGGCCCACTCCGTTAGACTGCCGTGTATGACCAGCCGTCCCGCTACCAGCGTTCCGTTCGACGCCCGCTTCCTCCCGGATCGCTGGTTCTACGGCTGGTATGTCGCCATCGCCTGCGGCGTGCTCATGTTCGTG
>JANMTH010000685.1:0-6846 GCA_031390305.1 Thermoflexaceae bacterium | reverse complement strand
AGCATCGCCCCGCCGCACGGTCTCGAAGGCCTCGCCGAGCGTCCCGCCGCCCGTCGCGCAGGCGCTCACGATCGCCATGTTCGGTCCGCGAGCGCCGGTGGCGATAGCGATGTGGCCGCTCACCGCGTCCGTGATGAAGTTGGCTACCAGGAACGGTGTGATCCGGCGGGGGCCCTTCTCGTCGAGGATGCGCTGATGCTCGATGATCATGTCGGTGCCGCCCCCGCCTGAGCCGAAGATGACGCCGACCATGTCCGCGTTCTCGTTCGTGATCACGAGGCCACTATCGGCGAGCGCCTCCAGGGCGCAGCCGACCCCGAAGGTGACGCCACGGTTCATGTGGCGCTGCTGTTTGGCGTCCACCCGGTCGCCGAGGGCGTAGCCCCTCACTTCGGCCTGGATCCGCACTGGATAGGGCGTCGCGTCGAAGAGCGTCACCGGCCCAATACCGCTTCGTCCGGCGACCATCGCCTGCCACGTCTCTTCGGCGGTATGGCCCACCGCTGTCACTGCGCCTACACCGGTGACGACTACCCTTCGCGTCACAGTGCGGCAGCCTCGACCTGCCGGAAGTTCTCGGTGAACAGCCCTTCGCCCTCGTCGCTCAGGCTCAAGCTGTTGACGTTGTAGTCGATCCGCCGCGCCAGGCGCGTGAGAACGTTGCCCGGGCCGACTTCGATCAACATGTCGGTGCCCCCGGCGATCATCGTCTCGACTGAGCGCTGCCAGCGCACTCCCATCACCAGCTGGTCGCGAAGCTCCTGGTAGACCTCGGGCTCTGTTTCCAACACCTCGGCGTTCACGTTGCCAACCATCGGGTGGCGCGGGTCGCGAATCGGCAGCTTCTGGAGCAGCCGGTTCATCCCCTCGCTCGCCTTCCCCATCAACGGTGAGTGGGAGGCGATGGAGATCGGGAGGCGAACGACACGGCGTGCGCGGGCCTTCTCGGCAAGCTCCATCGCCCGCTTCAGCGCGCCAATCGCGCCCGAGATCACGTTTTGGCCCTCGCAGTTCGCCGTCGCGAGCCCGACGTAGCCTTCACTCGAAGCTTCCGCGCAGATTTCCAGTACGCGCTCTTCGGGCAGGCCGAGGATCGAGGCCATACCGCCCGGATTCTCGATGCCAGCCTGTTCCATCAGGATGCCGCGCTCGCGAACGAGCAGCGCCCCTTCCTCGAAGGTGAGGGAGCCCGCCGCGACGGCCGCCGTGAACTCACCCATGGAGTGCCCCGCGAAGAGATACGGCTCAACCTTCTTGTCGAGCTCGTTCCACCGTTCCTGGAACGCGGCGAGCCAGGCGATCGACGTCACGAAGGTCGCAGGCTGCTGATTGACGGTCGCCTCAAGCTCTTCCGCCGAGCCCTCAATGCAGAGCCGCGAGAGCTTCATATCGAGCACGTCATCCGCCCGCCGGAAGACATCGGCCGCCGCCCGCGACATCTTTACCAGCCGGTCGGCCATGCCCACGTGCTGCGAGCCCTGGCCCGGGAAGATAAGCGCAACCTTGCGCCACGGCGTTACGACCTGGTCCATCCTTCGCGCCTCGCGTTCTGCTTCCTTGGCCGGGCGCAAAGCACCAAGCCTCATCTCAGGATAGCACCGCCGTACTTTGTGAACAGCGGAGATTATGACCCGCTGAGACGATCTCGTTGCCGAGGACGCGACGCTGCGTCCGCCACCGCCCCATGACGCCGTCCGCTACAGAATGCCGAGCGGATCGATGTCGATCGTCCAGCGCTCCCCCAACCGTACCCCCTCCAGGAGCTTCGCTGGCTGCCTGCCCCGAAGTGTTATCTGCCATCGGTATTCACCGCGCAGCCTCGCGATGTAGGCCGGCATTGGCCCTAACACGTCGGGTTCGCCGCGGCCCGCCATGTCCCGCGCCAGCCGTAGGTCGTTCGCCACCCGCGTCGCCTCGGCCAGGCCCGCCTCGTGGTCCCGGTTGCGGTGGCTGAGCCGCGCCATCCGGTTGAACGGCGGATACCCCGCGCGCCGCCGATGCGCCATCTCCTGGTCGTAAAAGGCGCGGTAGTCGTGCGCCGCCGCGCAAACGATCGGCGCCGCTTCCGGCTCATACGTCTGGATGTAGACGAATCCATCGAGCTCTCTCCGGCCCGCCCTGCCCGCCACCTGGGAGAGGAGCTGGAACGTTCGTTCCGGCGCCCGGAAGTCGGGCATACTCATCCCCACGTCCGCATCGACCACCCCCACCACGGTCATTCGTGGCAGGTCCAGCCCTTTCGCCAGCATCTGCGTTCCCACGAGGATATCGACCTGGCCGGCCTCCAGCGCCTGGACCATGCGCTCATGGCTCCCCTTGCGCGAAGCGACGTCGCTATCCCAGCGGGCCACCCGCGCGCCAGGGAAGGCCTTCCGCGCCTCCTCCTCGATGCGCTGCGTGCCGACGCCGAACGGCCGATACTTTCCGCTGCCGCAGCTCGGGCATTCCCCTTCGAGCCTCCGCGAACGGCCGCAGCTGTGACAGCTCAGCCGAGGGTTCAACGGGTCCGTCAGATGCAGGCTGAACGGGATTTCGCAGGATGGGCAGAGCGGCAGATGCCCGCACGAGCGGCAGAGCATGAAGCGCGCCGCGCCGCGCCGGTTCACGAAGAGGATGGACTGCTCGCCTGCCGCCAGGGCTGTTCGGATAGCCCGCTGGAGGGCGCGGCCGAAGACACCCCGGTTGCCGTTCCGGAGCTCCTCCCGCATGTCGATGATCGAGACCTGGGCGAGGCGTCCAACCGCCGTCGTCCCATCCTCGCCCGGCGAGACGCGCTGCAGCAGCTCGGTTCGCCGCATCAGCCCGGTCTCGCTTGCGTGGTAGGTGACTACGTCGGGCGTGGCGCTCCCGAGCACGAGGGTGGCGCCAGTCAACCGGCAGAGCTCTCTCGCCGCTTCCCGCGCGTGATAGCGCGGCGCGGGATGGTCCTGCTTGTAGCTCCATTCGTGCTCTTCATCGAGCACCACCAGTCCCAGCTTCCGTACGGGCGCGAACAGGGCGCTTCGCGAACCGATGACGAGCCGTGCCCGCCCTTCCCGGATCCGGTACCACTGGTCGTACAGTTCGCCCGCGCTCAGGCCGGAATGGAGGACCGTCATTTCGCCGCCGAACCGTTCGCCGTACCGCCGGATCGCCTGGGGGGTGAGCGCTATCTCGGGCACGAGCACGATCGCGCCCCCGCCCGCCTCCAGCGTTCGCCGAACCAGTTCGAGGTAGACCTCGGTCTTTCCCGAGCCGGTGATCCCGTGGATGAGATGGCTGCCGCCCGCCCCGACGGTCTCGACGGCGGCCTCCTGCTCCACCGTCAGCCGGGCCGGGGGCTTCTGCTGGAAGCGGAAGCCCTCCAGCGGGTCACGCTCAAGCCGCGCTTCGTACTCCCGCACCCAGCCTTCGTCTATCAGCGCTTTCAGGTGGCCCGTGCCAGCGCCACAGGCCCGGATCTCGGCAAGCGAAACGTCCGGCTTCTCCGAAAGCATCTGGAGTACCCGGCCGGCGACCGATCGCGGCTGCTTTTCGAGCAGGGCAGCCGCCCGTTCCGCCGTCTCACTGGCCGGGCGACCGAGAGCGACCCTTCGCTCCATCCGGGCGTGACCGGCGGGACGCGCCAGCCCTTGGACGACGGTCAGGTGCCCGTCTTCCTGGAGCCGTTGGAGGCGGGTCAGCGTGAGGCCGCGTACCGCTTCCCTCAGCGTTTCGACGCTCACCTGCCCGTGCGCCGCCACGTACTGGAGGATGCGCTGATCCTGCGGATAGATCGGAAGGAGCGGCGGTATCTCGACCGGCGAGACCATCGTCACGGCCTTCTGGCCGTAACCAGAGGGCAGGCAGACGGCCACGCACTCCCAGAGAGGCGCCAGGTAGGTCGCGCTCAGCCATTCGGCGAGCCGGAGGTGCGCTTCGTCGAGCACGGGCTGAGCGTCGGCCAGCGCCGCGATCGGCCGCGTCTCCTGGATGTCGCTCACCGCAAGCCGTTCCATCACGATGCCCTGGAGCACCTTCGGCCCGTAAGGCACGAAAACCGCCTGGCCCGGCGCCGGATCCAGTTCCGGCGGCACGGCGTACGTGAACGCCATGCGCGCCGGCTGACCGGAATTCACCACCACCCGCGCAAACGCCGCACTCATACGGGCTATCGTGCGCCGCCGGGACACCCGGCGCGAGTCCGCCGGCCGCCTACGGGCCCGCCCCGAGGGCGTCGCCTTCGGCCCGCCCTGGTCGCGGCTCGATCGGATACTGGTCTTCGCGCACCGGCAAGCCCGCCGTCAGAGCGAAGAAGAGCGCTCCGCCCAGGGCCATCATCGCCGCCGCGAAATAGAACGCCGAAGAGAGCCCCAGCCGGTCGGCGATGAGCCCACCGACCACCGATCCGGTAACGATCCCGAATCCGTTCGCCGTCGAATTCAGTCCCAACAGCGTGCCCATGCCAACGCGCCGCCCGGCGACCACCTGGATCGCGCCGGCCGACGTATTTCCAAGTGCCCCCACGGCGCCCATCCCGATCATGATCAGGACGAAGGCCGCATATGCGCTCACGGCGCCCATCGCGAAGAGCAGGACCGCGTTCCCCGCGACGCCGATGGTTACCAGCGTCCTCCGGTTCCCGTGGTCCGCTATCCAGCCGAAGAACGGCTGCCCAACGCCCGCCGTCAGGTCCTGGCTGGCGAAGGCCAGGCCGATCATCAGCGGCGAGGCGCCCACGTCGTCCTCCAGCCGGAGCGCCAGGAAGCTGAACGAGGCGCCGAAGCCAAGCGATTGGATCGCCGTTTGCAGGCAGAGGGCGATCACGATCCGTTCGCGCAGGGCCTGCCTGAACGACGTCTGCGTTCGCGCCGCCTCGCGCCGGTGCGCCTTCGATGGACGTGCCTTGCGTGGCAGCCACCAGAGCTCGATCGCCGCCGAAATGGCCATCATGATCGCCATCGCCACGAACACCGCCTGGAAGCCGATCCACTGCCGGATGACGCCTGCCACTATGGGGCCCGTTGCGAACCCAACAACGTCGCCCATCGTAAACACGCCCAGCCAGCGCCCTTCGTGGCCGGGCGGCGTCATTTCCCCAACGTACGCCCGCGAGACCGAGAAGATCGCGCTCGTGCCGAGCCCGGAGAACGCGCGGAAGAGAATCACCTGGTAGAAGCTATCGGCCGTCAGATACCCCAGAGCGGCGAACATGTAGATCAGCAACCCGCCGATGATGAACGGCTTGCGCGCGTACCGGTCCGACCAGCGGCCGATGAACGGACCAACGATCGCCTGGGTGATCGCGAACGACGAGAACGTCAGCCCCAGCCAGAACTTCGTCGCGCCGAGGTCCTTCGCGTAGACCGGCAAGAGCGGGCTGACCATCGAAATGCCCATCGTGGCCACGAAAATCGAAAGCAACAGAGCCAGAAAGGGGCGCGAAAGCACCGCTTGAGCCTACCCCAAGGAGCGTCGAAGCGTCCCGCCGCCGCCTCCCGCATTCATCCTTCGCCCGCGCTGTGGTCCAATAGCGCCACAGGTACACGCGCATGAAGATCTTCGATGTCCACATCCACTTCCCTCGCGACTGGGAGAATCCCGACGCTGACCCGGCGCCGATGGTCGATCGCCTCGCCGAGGTGGCCGCCGCCGCCGGCATCACGAAGGGGTGCATCCTCAGCGGCGGCCGCTTCGGCCCCTCCTACGAGCGGGCGATCGAGCTCCTTCGAAATTACGCCGAACTCTTCATCCCCGTCGCCGTCATCGACCCCGAAGAGATCCACGGCGCCGATGTCCACAACCTCCACTCCATGGGCTACCGCGGCCTCAAGCTCATCGGCACCGCCCGCGACTACGATGAGCCCGACTACTTCTCCGCCTACGAAATGGCCGAGCGCCTTGGCATGCCCGTGCTCTTCCACATGGGCGTGATCGGCGGAGGGCTGGACTACTCGATCACCCATCCCCGGCGAGACGCCAAGGCCGCCGAGGCGTTCCGCCGGATGATGGCGATGCAGGACCGCTGGGGCCGCCGGAACGTTTCCGCCCTGCGGATGAGCCCGCTCCACCTCGATACGATCGCCAACCGCTTCCCCCGCCTCAAGATTATCGGCGCTCATCTCGGCAATCAGGGCAACTACGAGTACGCCGCGTCCGTCGCCCGCTGGCGCCATAACGTCTGGATGGATATGAGCGGGGGCGAGACGATCGAGCGTCACGCCGTCGAGCGGGGGCTGATAGGCGTCGAGATCGGCATCGAAAAACTCGTCTTCGGCTCGGACTGCGGCATGGACGACATCCGCGAGCACATCGACCGCTTTGAGGTGATCTACGACCAGCTCGGGTTGAGCGAAGACGAACGCGAGCGCCTCTGGTGGCGAAACGGCGCCGAAATCTACGGCCTCGAACAGCCAACCTTCGCCGGGGAGTAACGCAGACGGCCACGTATTCGCCCGCGCCACCACTCGGTATCAGCGGCCCCGCCCGCTCGGTGTTGTTGACGTTCGTCGTCTTCGGCGGGCTTGTGGCGTTCCTCGGCATCCGTCCCTACCAGCCATGGCTGCTCTGGCTCACCGCCGGCCTGGCGGCGCTCGCCGTCGATGGCATCGTCCGCTCAAGTCCGTCCTGGACGGACCGGTCGCCCCTCTCTTCGCTGGTCTTTCTCTTTCTCCCCGCCTTCGCCGTCCTCGGTGGCGGCTTCTTCATCGATCACGCTCTGGATGGCTACGCCCGGCCGTTTTTCGCCATCGTTCCGGCCGTCGCCGTCGGCTTCATCGCCTTCGGCGAGTACCACACCGTCGATATCGACTCGCGGCTCTACGGCGCCGTCCGCCTCACCCTGACGGTCGCCACGTATCTCACCGCCTTCGCCCTCTTCACCGTGAT
>JANMTH010000614.1:0-1821 GCA_031390305.1 Thermoflexaceae bacterium | reverse complement strand
GTTCGGGCCAGGGGCTGACGGAGAGGGGCACGCCATCGACGTAGACGGAAGCGACATCGGCGGCGGCCTGGGAGGCCCAGCCGTGAAGGGCGAGGAGGAGACGAAACTGGGAATCGAAGTCGTGTGCGCCGGCGAAGCGCGAAAGGGCACGACGCTCGGACCAGGAGTCCCGGAGGTCTGCGACTCGTGAGAGGAACGTCTCCCGGTGCATGCGCGTGCTCTCCGCTGGCTTTTTGGGGGCCACCGGCCAAACGGCCGAACCACGCCGGCGCCGGGCAAGCGGCCTTGCCGACTTTGACTGTAGGTTGCGTTCGTTACGGGCGGTTTGCCGGTTGGTTTCGGCCGTGTTTCGCGCGCCGGGGGCGGAGACGGAGGCAAGCGGGGGCGGTGAGTTATCGCGGCGGTGGCCCGGATGGCGGGCGGCCGGGGATGGTAAGCGGCCCGCGACCCCTGTGGGTCGCGACCACCAGAGGGAGTATCAGGAGCCTGCGCAGGCTCCGGCGCCGGTGCAGGCTTCTTTGGGTTCGTTCGCGGGAATCCGGTCCTTGCAGCGTTCGGAAGGGATGCAGGCGTCGGTGTTGACCTCGGCGTACTGCTTCAGCAGTTCGTCGTCGGTGGCGGCGCCATAGCTGATGAGGACGCGGTCGAGGTCGGTGATCTCTTTTTCGCTGATGCCATCGACCCTGACGCCGTTGACGACGAACTGGAGCTTCCTGGTTCCGTCGCCGCAGAGGGCGCGGCCGTCGGGCAGCTTCAGGCAGGCGGCCTTCTCTTCGATACCGGCGAGGGTGGCGTCTTTCAGGTCGATACCGACGGTCTTGAAGAATTCAGCCCAGGTTGTCTTCGTCTGATGAACGTGAACGACTTCGAAACGGGGCGGGTGAATGTGGGCGAAGCCGCTCTTTTCGGCGCCTTCTTCGGAGACGAACTGTGGCGTGTTGAAGTCGAACTTCTTGCCTTCGATGAAAAGGGCGAAGTTAGCGTGCTGGTGGGTGGCTTCGCGGAGGGCACAGCCCGGATCGCCGGCCTTGCAGGATGGCTGGTAGGCCACGGTGTGGCCTTCGCCGCCGTTCACGCCAAAGGCGAGCATGAGGCCGATGGCGATGACGGCTGCGCCAAGGACGGCGACGACGGGTACCACGAGACGGGGCCCCAGCCAGGCTGGCCGGAGCGGCTCCGGGGCGGGCGTGGCGGGAGCGCGTTTGCTCACGGCGTTGGGGTCGCCGTGGCGCTGGCCGACGCGGTGGCGGTGACGCTGCCGGCGGCCGTTGCGCTGGCGGTGGGCGTTTCGTTCACCTTCTTGAGGACTTCATCGAGGACGCGGCGCCATTCGGTGAGATCGACCGGGGCGCCCGAGCCGATCGGCTGGTTGTTGATGAGGAAGCCGGGGGTGGAGCGGATACCGAACGATGTCGCCTCTCGGACGTCATTCTGTACGGCCTCGATGGTGGCGGGGCTATCGAAACAGGTAGTGAATTTGGCGGTATCGAGGCCGAGGTCGCTGGCGAGCTTTTTCAGGTTGTCGTCGCTGAAGCGTCCGATGTTGACCTTTTCACTCGTCTGCTGGCCGGCCCTGGCCTGGGTGAGGAAGAGTTCGTTGTGGTATTGCCAGAACTTGTCCTGGCCGGCGGCGCATTCGGAGGCCTTGGCGGCGGCCAGTGATTCGGTGCCGAGGACGACGAGGTGCCGGAACTCTATCTGCATCTTGCCGGTCTTGACGTATTCGTTGATGAGGGTCGGCTCATCTTCGCCGGTGTAGGCGAGACAGAAGGGGCACTGGAAGTCCTCGAACTGGACGAGTTTGAGCGGAGCGTCGTCCCT
>JANMTH010000581.1:0-9231 GCA_031390305.1 Thermoflexaceae bacterium | reverse complement strand
GTGAAGCCGAGCGCCCGCCAGAAGGCCGCCGCCTCGGTGTCGCTCGCGAGCACGGGCATCTCTACATGGCTGACGTTCCCCCGTTGGCCCGCCCAGCCGGCGATCGCCAGGAAGAGCTCGCGGCCCAGCCCGCGCCGCCGGTGCGAGGGAGCGACGTAGAGGTAGCCGACGGTGGCATGGTGCTCGGGCAGCCGGTCGGGTTGATTACGCTGAATCCGGCCGCTGGCGAAGCCAGCGATCCCGGCCCCTTCGGCCAGGACGAAGGCGGCGCTCATCGGATTTGAGAGGATTTCGGCGAGCCCGGCTTTGAACTCGGTTTCGCTGACGGGGCTGGGGACGATTCGGCTGTCGAGCGAGGCGTTATAGAGGCGAAGGGCCTCCCATGCACGGTAGAGCCCGGGGGCGTCCGAGGCGCGAGCCGGCCGTACCTTCGCGCTCATCCTTCGAACCGCCCTCGCCGCCGCCAGGCTTCGTGCGCCGGCGATGATTCTTCGAAGACGAGCCCGGTCCGGCAGATGAGCGGCGATTCCACGCCCGGAAACAGGGCCGCGACCAGCGCTTCCGGGCGGACCGTGAGCTGTTGGCTGGCCGCCATCCGCGCTCGCAACCGCGTTCCTCCGTCCAACGGCTCCGCCCGCAATGTCGTCACCCCGGCCCGAAGGTCGAACGTGCGCGCCTTCTCCTTGCGCTCCTCCGTCCATTCCAAGGAGACGAGCGCGAGGAACCGCTGAATCGTCTCCGCCGCCTCGCCGGGTTGAACGACCGGCAGGTCGATGGCGTAATCCGCCCAGAGCACGGCGGCCTGCGGTGCCGGTGTCGAGAGCGGGATCTCCTCGATCGCGATGGCGCCAAGGTCCGCCGTCGTCTCCACGGCCAGGCGGGCGCGGAACTCCTCGAGCGGGACGCGTTCGTCGAGCGTCACATCGAGGACTTCGGCCTCCGCCGTGAAGCCGAGCGCGAGCGGGCCGGCGAAGGCGATCTTCGGATGCGGAGTGAAGCCCTGCGAGTAGGCAAGCGGCAACTCGGCCCTGCGGATGCAGCGCTCCCAGTAGCGCAGCACATCAAGGTGGGAGATGTAGCGGACGCGGATGCCCTTGTTGAATAGGATCCGGAAGCGTTGCGCGGCCATCGGCAGATGGTAGCACGAGGGCGGGTGTCGGCGGGCTGAGGCCCGAAACGAGACCCTACAGCCGGAGGGAGACGAGGTCTCGCCGCGCCGCAACGACCCGCCGAATGACCAGTGGATCGGTGCCACCTTCGTAGACGAGGTACCAGCGGCGAACGAGGTAGACGTAGAGCGACGCGTTGCGAATACTCGCATGTCGGTGGCCGATTGCGGTCCCTCCGCGAGCCGTGTGGCGGCCGCGTGGATCTCGTCCCAGACAGTCAGTGCGGCGGTGGCGTTCACCTCCGCGATGGAGAGCGCGATGTGGGCGACATCAATGTCCGCACGTGCCGTGAAAAACGCTTCAGCCAAGGTTCCCTGACGCTCTGCCGACCGCCCGTATCCGTTCCCGCATGCGCTCCCAAAACGCATCATCAGCTCTGACGATGCGGCCCGCGCGGATGTCGTCCTCAGCTTCGTCGAGCTTCCGGTTCACTTCCGCTGCGTAGGCATCGTCCCACTCGAAGATGATCTGCTCTTGAGACGTTTCGAGGACGAGTAGCGCCAGGGCATGTTCGACCGCGGCCTCAATGGAAGGGTAGTGCCCGTCTTTGAGGGCGAGTTCCGCGAGTTCTGCGCCTTTGTCCGAAAGCGTGACTTGCATCCGTCCAGTATACAGCTTCGCTCTACCCGCGAACGTGGGCCGCCAGCTCCTCGGCCGCCGTATGCGGGTCCAGCGTGCGCCCGGCTACCCGCAGCACGAGCGCCTCCAGCTCCGCCTCTGGTGTCGATGCCTGGATCTTTTGGAGGAGGATCGCGCGCGTTGTCGCCAGCACCTGGTGGCGGGCGTTGCTCGCGCGGTGCCGTTCCAGCTCGCCGCTGCTCTCCAGCCAGGCGCGATGGTCGGCGACCGCGTCGGCGAGCGCGGGCAGCCCTTCGCCTTTGAAGGCGATCGTCTTCAGGATCGGCGGACGGCGGCTGCCGGCGGGAGCGAGCGAGAGCAGCGCCTGGAGTTGGCTCACCAGGACATCGGCCCCCGGGTGGTCGGCTTTGTTCACGACGAGCACATCGGCGATCTCGATGATCCCCGCCTTTAGCGCCTGGATGTCGTCGCCAGTGCCAGGGTTGTTCACGAGGAGCGTGGTGAGCGCCGTCCCCGCGATCTCGACTTCGTCCTGGCCCGCGCCGACGGTCTCGACGATGACGTAGTCGAAGCCGAAGGCGTCCATCACCGCGACCACGTCGGCGATCGTCGGCGCCAGGCCCCCGAGCGCCCCGCGCGTGGCCATGCTGCGGACGAAGACGCCAGGGTCGAGGGCGAGGTCCTGCATCCGGATCCGGTCGCCGAGGATGGCGCCCTGGGTGAACGGGCTCGAAGGATCGACGGCGACGATCCCGACGGTCTTGCCGCGCTTCCGGTACTCGGCCGCCAGGGCGCCGGTCAGTGTGCTCTTGCCCGCTCCCGCGCCGCCAGTCACGCCGATGATGTGCGCCTTCCCGGAGTGCGGAAAGAGCTGCCGAAGGTACTCGCGGCCTTCAGCCGTCTCGTTCTCTATCCGGCTAATAATCCGCGCGAGCGCGCGGCGCTCCCCGTTCAGGAACCGCTGGACGAGGTCGTCCATACCGTTACTTGTGAACCTTTTCGTAGACGAACTTGACGATGTCCTGGGTGTTCGTGCCGGGACGGAAGATCGCCGAAAAGCCGAGTGCTTCGAGCGCCTTTGTGTCCTCTTCCGGGATGATCCCGCCACAGAACAGGAGGACGTCGTCTACGCCCCGCCGCTTCATCTCGGCGACCACCCGTGGGAAGAGCTCCAGGTGGGCGCCGGAAAGGATGCTCAGGCCGACGACATCGACATCTTCTTGAAGGGCGGCCTCGGCGATCATCTCCGGAGTCTGGCGGATGCCCGTGTAGATCACTTCACAGCCGCCGTCGCGCAGGGCGCGGGCGACCACTTTGGCGCCACGGTCGTGGCCGTCAAGGCCCGGCTTGGCGATAAGGACGCGAATCTTGGTGGTTGCTGGTGCTGTCATCTTCTTCTCTCTTCGATTCTCGAACTAACCGGCGGCGACTCTCTTGAAAGCGGCGATCACTTCGGGCGGCGCCTGCACCAGCTCTACCAGAACACCGCCCGCGCCGATCGGAGTCTCCTCGTTCCCCTTCGGGTGGACGAAACAGACATCGAAGCCGGACGCGCCCTTGCGAATGCCACCCGGCGTAAAGCGCACGCCTTTCGTGGCCATCCAGTCCACGGCCGCGTGAAGGTCGTCGATCCAGAGGCCGATGTGGTTGAGCTGGGGGATGTGGACGGCCGGCTTCTTCTCCGGGTCGATCGGCTGCATCAGGTCGACCTCGACCTTGAGTGGGCCGCTTCCGGCGACCGCGATGTCCTCGTCGACGTTCTCCGATTCGCTGCGGAAGCTACCGGTCACCGTCAGGCCCAGGGTATCCACCCAGAAGGTGCGAAGATCGGCCTTGTCGAGTGCGCCGACGGCGATCTGCTGCACGCCGAGGACGTTGAAGGGGCGGTCGGACACGGGAGCATCCTCCGGAAGTTGTCGGCGAAGCTTAACCGTAACGCGTCTTCCGATCGATCATGCCCGTGCCGTGCGCGAAGGAGGGCGGTTGCCCGCGACCTCCGTCAGCGTGCCCGCGTCGCGGTAGGTATCGGCGATTCGCTCGACTGGAGAGTTCGTGGATGTCGTTCATCGCTCAGCCCCCGAGGTCGAAAGTGCGGCGACTCAACCATTGAGGCGAAGGGGCGTCAGGCCGGGATGGCGTTGTACTGGATGATGGCGAGTGGCACACCGCCCGTGTTCCCCTTGATCGTCGCGATCTTTGCGCCCGGCTGCACGGCCGGCTTCGGCTCGCCGCAGTCATACCCCGCCGCCCGGATGCTGGCGACGACGGCCTCGATCTCCTTCACCGTGAGCACGAGGCCCCAGAAGTTCGCCTCTACCGGGCCCGCCTTCGGTTCGGGCGGGCCGGCGAACTCGATAACAACGTCGTGGAGCTTGCCGAAGGCGAGCTGGGCGCTTGTCCCAGGGCGGATCATCTTTCGCTTGATCTCCAGGCCGAACGCGGTCGCGAAGTGTTCGGCCACCGCGCCGCTGTTCCCCGAGCCGATCACCAGGTGGTCGATGCACTCCACGGGTCCGGCCGGCGGCGGCGGTGGCGTCATCGGAGGGAAGAGCGCGATCGGGAGCCCGAGGTGGTCAGCCGGGGCGAGCATCAGGCCCGAACGCGGCAGGGCGGCGGCGCCGCTATCGAACGCGACGTGGTCGATCCCCGAATCAGCGCCGGTCTCGATGAGAAGTAAGGCCGAGAGCCCGGCCGGGAGGGTGACCGTTCGCTGCCCTTCGGTATCGGTGTCGTCCGCGACCACCCGTAGGCCAAGAACGTCGCGGTAGAGCGCCAGTGCCGCCTCGATCGAGGCGACGCCGAGGGCGATGTGGCGAACGCGTGTGATCGCCGCCGTCACGAGTTCGCGTGCGCTTCCGCCGGCACGGAGGCCGGCCCGGTGTGGCGCGCGCCCGCCATCCCGGCGAGCAGGGCGGCGATCTCGTGCCAGTGCTCGCGGTCGTGGTCGATGATCGAGCGGACGAGGGTGGCGTAGAGCGAGCCTTCGGCCGTGAGTTCGTCGTCACCGACCTGCCCTACCTCCTCCATGAGCCGCGTGCGTCCCCCCTTGAGCTGTTCGAAGATGCTCCAGAAGTTGAGGTCGCGCTTCCGCTCGACGTGGTCGCGGTTCCAGCCATCCAGGTTCGCCTCGTCGAAATCGAGGACCGCGGGCCGCTTGCCGTCGCGCAGTTCGCGCACGGCGCTCACCACTTCGGCCTCCCACGAGGCGACATGGCCGACGATATCCTTCAACGACCATTGGCCGATGAATGGACGCTCGATGTCGCGGATCCGGCAGGTCTCGATGTTGCGGATGAGCTGGTTTCGTTCGAGGTCGAGTTCGCCAAACAGCCTCCGCCGTTCGTCCGCCTGTCCGGACATATCGTCAGTCATCAGATCACCACCGTCGGCCGGTATTCGCCCCAGACCCGGCGGAGGCGATGGCTAATCTCCCCGAGGGTCGCCCGGTTCTCGACGCAATCGACCATGATCGGGAGGAGGTTATCGGTTCCCCGCGCCGCCGCTTCCAGCCGCCCGAGGAGCGCCTCGACCGCGGCCGTATCCCTGGTCGCGCGCAGCGCCGCCAGCCGCTCGGCCTGGCGCTGCCCGATCGTTGGGTCCAGCCGCAAGGTCGCAAACGGCTCTTCGTGGTTCTTGAAATCGTTGACACCGACGACGACGCGCTCCTTGCTCTCTACCTGGAGCTGGTAGCGGTAGGCCGCCTCCTGGATTTCGCGCTGCTGGAAGCCTTGCTCCAGCGCGGCGAGCGCTCCGCCCATCCCGTCGATCGTCTTGATGTAGTCCAGTGCTTCCGCTTCGAGCCGGTTCGTCATGCTTTCGATGTAGTAGGAGCCACCGAGCGGGTCGGCGATGTCCCCGACTCCGTTCTCGTAGGCGATCACCTGTTGTGTCCTGAGGGCGATCTGAACGGCTTTCTCCGTAGGCAGGCTGAGCGCTTCGTCCATCGAATTCGTGTGGAGCGACTGCGTCCCGCCGAGAACGGCGGCGAGCGCCTGGACGGTCGTCCGGACGATGTTGTTCTCGGGCTGCTGGGCGGTGAGCGTCGCGCCACCCGTCTGCGTGTGGAAGCGGAGCATCTGCGAGCGTGGACTCTTCGCGTTGAACCGCTCTTTCATGATCTTCGCCCACATCCGGCGCGCCGCCCGGAACTTCGCCACCTCCTCCAGGAAGTTGTTGTGGCAGGCGAAGAAGAAGCTCAGCTGGCCCGCGAACTCGTCGACATCGAGGCCCGCGTTGATCGCGGCCTCGACGTACTGAATCCCGTCGGCGAGGGTGAAGGCGATCTCCTGCGCCGCCGTCGAACCGGCCTCGCGCATGTGGTAGCCGGAGATCGAGATCGTGTTCCAGCCCGGCACTTCATCCCGGCAGAACCGGAAGATGTCGTTGATCAGCCGCATGCTCGGGTTCGGCGGGTAGATGTACGTCCCCCGCGTGATGTACTCCTTCAAGATGTCGTTCTGGACTGTGCCGCCGAGCTTCGCCGCCGCCACGCCCTGGCGCTTTCCGACTGCCACATAGAGCGCGAGAAGCACCGGCGCCGTTGCGTTGATCGTCATCGAAGTCGTGACTTTGTCCAGCGGGATCTGGTCGAAGAGCGTCAACATATCGTCGATCGAGTCGATCGCTACGCCGACCTTCCCGACTTCGCCAGCGGCCATCGGGTCGTCCGAGTCGTAGCCGATCTGGGTTGGCAGGTCGAAGGCGACGGAGAGCCCCGTTTGGCCCTGCCCGAGGAGGTAGCGGTAGCGCTGGTTCGATTCTTCGGCCGTCCCGAAGCCGGCGTACTGGCGCATGGTCCAGAAGCGGCCACGGTACATCGTCGGCTGAATGCCGCGTGTGAACGGGTACTCGCCGGGGAAGCCGAGGTCGCGCGCGGGTTCGAAGCCGGTGAGGTCCTCGGCGCCGTAGACGGGTTCGATCGGCATCTTGCCCGTGGTCTCGAACACCTTGTTCCGCTCCGGGGCGCGTTCAACGGCCTTCGCGTACGTGCCCTGAAGCCACTCGCGCTTGGATGCACTCGGCATGATCGGATACTCCAGCAGAGGCGTTCGTTAGCCCCGGACGAATCTGCTGTGAGTATAGGAGAGAGCCGCGCGGCGCGCCAAAGAAGCCGAAACGCGGCCGGCGCCTACGGGTCCCGCGTGTCCTTCATCTGTTCCTGAAGCTTCTTCAGCCGCCGTGCCGAGAAGTCGATCGGCTGGCGGACGAGCGCCAGCTTGCGCCGCCGCTGATGGAGGTCGTCGTCGTACGTCCAATTTCGTTCTGGGTGTCCCATATCCGTGGTAGTCGGCGCCGGCCGCGCCGTTCTGAAGGCCACGTACCGCGGTCGCACGAATTCGCGACGGGAAGCCGACGTTGGTCGCTATCGGCTTGGCCGCCGCCCCGTATACTCCCAACTGGGTTGTTCTCGTTTGGGAGCAAACGGCAGCCGGCCCGCTTGGGAACCGTTACGACGAGCCGGTGCTTCGAACGGTTGCCGGCGAAGGTTCGCCGGTTCTCCGGCTGCCCTCCGACGGAGAGAACAAGGGGAATCGGGTGGCACTCCGGGCAGACGACACTGAGGACTGGCCAGCGCCAGTGTCCCGTCCTCAAGCATCTACGCGGCATCGGGCGCCAGCGAGCACTCGGCCAGACCGATCGGGCTTTGCGGCAGGAGTGGGGAGGACGATGGCAGAGGATGAGCACGACGAGGAGCTGTTGCTTCGGCGGTTCCGCGCGAATGCTCCGGGCGATTCCGCGCTCCGTCAGCTTCGCCGACGTTACGACCTCCTGCGCGAGGACTACGAGCGCCTCCTGGACCGCCTCGTCGAGTTGGAGGAACGGCTCGCCGCGCCCGAACCCGAACCCCGGATCTCGCGGCCCGCGGGTAGCGCGGCGACGGTGGCGGGCGGCGCCTCCGTGAACGCCGTGACCCAGCAGATCCTGGCCCCGTTGCTCGACCTTCGCGACTCCTACGTCGAGATGCTCACGAGACTCCAGGAGGTGGTGGAGGGCCTCGATTCGGTGGCCGCGGGCATGATGAAGGGCCAGCACGCCGCTCCTCCCGCGGGGCCCGCCGTTCCCGCCAGCCCCGTGCCCCGTCCCCGGACGGTCGATGTCGAGACGCGCGGCCGCGGCTTTGGCGAAATGCTCGACTTCCAGGAGCGGCTTTCCGCGCTGCCGGGGGTCTCGCGCGTCTCCATACAGGCCGCCGGGACGGACCGCGCGACGTTCATCGTCGAATTGAGCCCCGCCGAATAGGTCGCCGCTCGCCCGCTTTCCCTCAGGGTTGACTTCGCGCCGCGTTCCGTCAGGATCGCGCAACCAGGAGGGCACACATGCAAACAGGGAATTTCCGTGGATTCGATGTCGAGCTTCGGCACCCGGGCATCGCCGCCATCACATTCAACCGGCCTGAGAAGCTGAACGGGCTCGACCAGTGGATCAAGCGCGACCTCGTCGAGACCCTGACCCAGGCGCAGATGGACGACGCCGTCCGGGTCGTGCTCTTTACGGGGAGCGGCCGGGCCTTCTGCGCCGGCGACGACATCTCCGGCAGGGGCCGCGAAGACGCGCCGGCGATCATGCCCGACATCCCCGGCGGCCATCGCAACGCGATCGGTACCTACGACGGCCTCCGCACCCTCTCCCAGCCCGTCGTAGCAACCATCCGTGCGCTCGACAAGCTGACGATTGCCGCGATGAACGGCGTCGCTATCCAGAGCGGCTTCTCCCTCGCCCTCGCCTGCGACTGGCGGATCGCCGCCGAGGACGCGCGCATGGGCAGCGCCACGATGCGCTTCGCCCTCCTCCCCGACGAGGGCGGCCAGTACCTCCTCGTCCAGCACATGGGCGCTGCCCGTACGCTCGATTTCCTCGCCCGCAAGCGCATCGTCAGCGCCGCCGAAGCGAAGGAACTCGGCCTCGTCCACGAAGTCGTGCCGCCGGGCGAACTACAGACTCGCGCCATGGCCCTGGCCACAGAGTTGGCGAACGGACCGCAGGTCGCGCTCCGGCTCCTGAAGCGAAGCGTCTACAACGCCGCCGAACTGACCTTCGCCCAGGCCCTCGACGAAATCGCCGCCAAGACGGCGATCAGTGACCACCACCCGGACGCCAAAGAGGGCGTGGCCGCCTTCAAGGAGAAGCGCGAGCCGCGCTTCAACGCCTGGCTGGAATAGGCATGAGGCGGGAGGGATGAGGCATGAGGGCCAACTCGGCTTTCCCGCCGATGCCGTGATCCCTGGTCGAACCGCGACTGGTAAGGAGCGGCCACCGCAGGCTCCAGGCCAGCCCGGAGCCGCCGTTCCCACGGAATGCCGCGATAGCCCGCAACTCGCCGCCCCTGCTATACTTCGGGGAGCGGGCGGAAGTAGCTCAGTGGTAGAGCGCCTCCTTGCCAAGGAGGAGGTCGCGAGTTCGACCCTCGTCTTCCGCTCCAACGTAACCTCCCAGGGCCCGCTCCGGCGGGCCTTCGCTTCGCCCGGGCGTCGGCGCCCGTGGC
>JANMTH010000576.1:0-2108 GCA_031390305.1 Thermoflexaceae bacterium | reverse complement strand
CGAACATCCGTGGCGCCCAGCAGTGGCACGATGAAATTGGCCGAGCCCTCACGCGGTGCGACTGGTTCGTGCTGTTGCTCTCGGAGCATGCCGTCAAATCGCGCTGGGTCCGCCGTGAGTTCCGTTACGCCCTTGAGGCCGAGCAATACGACGACCGGATCCTCCCGGTGCTCATTGAGGCGTGTGACCCGTTCCAGCTGTCCTGGACGCTGAGCGCGACGCAGCACATCGACATGACGACATCGTTCGAAGATGGTTGCCGCGCCATACTTCGCACGTGGGGCCTCGGGCTGGATTCCGCGCGACTCCAGCATCCAGAGAAGCGGTGATCTGAGACCGCTACGGCTTTGGCAGCCGCACGTGGATGGACTCGCGGCTACGGGTGCGCTTTCGGGAACTGGCCCGGCTTGCGGCCGGCGCCGGGGGGGCCAGCGAAGGCCTGGGCGTAGCTCATCCACTCCACGGCCGCCGGACCTTCGACGACGAGCCGCGTATCGGCGACGTGGCGGCGCTGCGTGACCACCTGGCAGAAGTCGATGGCGGGCCCGCTGATCCGGTTCTGGGCCTGGGCGTCGCCGAAGATCCAGACCTCGCCCGAGGGCGCCAGCAGCTCTACGCGCACGGGCTCGCTGTTCGGTTCCAGCCCGCGTGTGAGATAGGAGTAGCTTCGCGTGCGCACCCCGAGGAAGGCGACGTGGCGCAGCCGGTCCGTCGGTTGGCGGTCCGCGCCTACGACATCGACGACATCGAGCCCGTGTGACCAGCATTCCATAAGCCGAGCCGTGATGAACGATGTGGCGGCCATCGGTGGGCCGTACCACGGCATGCGGCGGGAGGCGTCGAGGCCGCGGGCGGCGCCTAACAGGGCAAGGCTCGATTCTTCCCACCAGGCGAGGATCTCCGCGGCTGGCCGTTGGCGGGCCTCGACCAGGTAGGCTGGCTCGCCGGCGACGAGGGCCTGGCGGGAGCTCTGGGCCGCCAGAAACCGTTCGCTGTCTTCGATCGCCATCCTGGCGGCATCATCGAAGAAGGCGAGGTGGGTCACCTGGTCGCGGACACCCCAGCCAGTGGCGTGCGTCGGGCGCAGCCACTCGGACAAGGGCACCGCCTTCAGCACGCTGGCGAGCGCCCGGTGCTCGGCCGCAAGGTCATCCACCACCTGCAGATACGCGTCGGACATCGAGTTCTCCCGCGCCGGACTGTAGCAGAGCGCGACCTCACACCGAACCGGGCGACAGGCGAACAACGTGCTGCTAGGATTCGCCCCCCATGCGTCTGCATCTGCTGAGGGCGGCCGTTCTTGCGTCATGTCTGTTGGCGGCGCTCTCCGCTGGCCGAGGCCCGGAAACGATTCACGCTCAGCAACTGTTGGTGAACGGCGACTTTGAAACGTGGGCCGGCGGCGAGCCAGCCGCGTGGAGGGTGGGCGGCACGGTGACAGCCGTACCGGCGACGAGTGGGCCCGGGTTGGCGGCCGGGCTGGCGGCGGGCGCCCAACTCCGTCAGACCGTGAACGTCTCAGCCGGTGCGGGGTACAGCGCCTCGATCTCCGCGATGGGTACGGCGGGCGGGCCAACCGCTCGCCTCACGCTTCAGGTTCTCGGCGGGGATCTGGCCGTGCTGGCCACCATCGAGGTCGATGGGCCGGGCGGCGGAGGGCCGGCGACCCTGGCCGTGCCGGTGGTGGCTCCGGCGCGAGCGGCGTTCCTGGCCGTCAGGGTCGAGGCAGTCCAGGGAGCGGGGCCGGGAACCGTCGTCTTCGACGCGGCAAGCGTGGAGGAGACCGCGCCGCCGCCGCCGCCGACTCCTACGCCAACGGCGACGGCGACGCCAAAGGCCACGCCAGGGCCCGGACCGGCGCCCGCTCCGCCACCGCCACCGCGCCCGCAGCCGGGGCCTCCGCCGGCGGGGCCGGGCGTGTCACCAGCGGCTCCCGCGCCAGCCCCGGCGCCCGAAAGCGGCTTCGGCGTGCTCCTCGCGAACGGAGACTTCGAATCGGTCGCCGGTGGCCAACCGCTGGGCTGGGCAAAGTTCGGTGGGGACCTCGCCGTGTCGTCCACCGCATACCGCGGGGCGTGGGCGGCGGCACTCCACTCCTCGACGGCGTC
>JANMTH010000573.1:0-2260 GCA_031390305.1 Thermoflexaceae bacterium | reverse complement strand
GCCACGGGGTCGCGATCGGCGGCGGTGATGGGAGGGGTGACGGTGACCTGGATGATGGAGACGTCGTCGGGGATGAGGACGGCGGAGGCGAGGAGGGATTGGAGGGGCGAGACATCGCTCGTGACCTCGGCGGTTATCTCGCCTTCGGCCTTTTCGACGAAGGCGCGCGTGACCACTTTGACGGTCGCGCCGCCGGGGATGAGGCGTTTGATGTGGAGGACGACTTCGCGGCCGTTGGCGCTGGTTTCGGCGGAATCGACGAAGACGCGCTGCTGATCGCCGTTTTCGTCGGCGACGGCGAGTTCGAAGAGGGATTCGAGCGGCACCTTGCGGGGCGCGAACTTGAGGGGCCGGTCGAAGCGGACGCGGACGGAGCTGGTGAGCCCGGGAGCGCCATCGACAGCGTCACGCTCGGCTTCGGCGGAGCTGATGTTCGGGGGATCGGCCGAGCCGGAGCCACCACCGCAAGCCGTGGCGAGGAGCCAGGCGAGGCCGATGGCCGCGACGAGGATGGCGGGAGCCCGGCGATTCCCCACTTCAGCGGCCGTGGTACTGCGGTTTACGCTTTTCGGCGAAGGCGAGGGGCCCTTCCTTCGCATCCTGGGTGGCCATCAAACGGCCGAGGAGGACATCTTCGTAGGCGAGCCCGTGTTCGAGGGGCATGTCCTGACCGCGGAGGATCGCCTCTTTGGCTGTACGGACAGCGAGGGGGCCGCGTTCGCAGATGACGTTCGCAATGTGGTGGGCGCGGTCCATCAGCTCTTCGCGGGGGACGACGTGGGAGACGAGGCCGATGGCGGAGGCGGTTGTGGCATCGATCTGTTCGCCGGTGAGGACCATGTAGTTGGCCCAGGCCTGGGGGATGGCGCGGGGAAGGCGCTGTGTGCCGCCGGCGCCAGGCATGATCGCCCAGCGCACTTCGGGCAGGCCGAAGCGGGCATCTGGCGTACAGATCCGGATGTCGGCGGCGAGGGCGAGTTCGAGACCGCCCGCGAGGCAGTAGCCGTTGATGGCGGCGATGATCGGCTTAAAGATGGGCATGCGCTTGGTAAAGCCGCCGAAGGGAGCGGGCGTACCTTCGAACTGGTTTTCGCCCTGGGAGGTGGCGACAAGGTCCATGCCGGTGGAGAAGGCCTTTTCGCCGATGCCGGTGAGGATGGCGACGCGCAGATCGGGGTCGTCGCGGAAATCTTCCCAGGCGCGTTGCATATCGCGTGAGGTCTGGGCGTTGATGGAGTTGAGCTGCTTTTCGCGGTTGATGGTGAGGACCGCGACGGCGCCCTGCTTTTCGTAGATGATGGTCTCGAAATCCATACGGATACCTGCCCCCGGGAGATTCAAGCGTGAGCCTGCAGCATACGCCCCGGCCCGATGGCGGTGCGACTCGCCTGAGCGTGGTGGAGCGGAAGATAAAGCCAGACGGAACGGTGCGGGAGTACCCCGTGGAGTTGCTGCACGCATCCGCCAGCGTCGTCGTGGTGCGGTTCAGGATGACGCGGGGCGGGACGCAGGCGGCCGGCCGGGTCGTCATCCCGGCGGATTCGATCTCGGACGGGTACTTCTGGATGAAGCGGCCGTACAACCTGTACCGGATGAAGCGGGCGGACGGGACGATCATCGCGCACCGCTTCGACGCGGTGAAGGGCGTGACTTTCGACGGGGCGGTGATTTCGTATGGGGACCTGGTGCTGGACTGGTGGGCGTTGCCGGGCGGTGAGCTGATAGAGGAGGACCGGGACGAGTACGAGGCGGCGTTGGCCGGTGGCGCCGTCTCGGCGGACGACGCGGCGAGGACGAATGAGGCGGCGCGGCAGGTGATCGGGCGGTATCGGCACATCATCGACGAGGCGGAGGCGTTGGAACGGCGCCACGGGCTGCTGATGTGAATGATGCGAGCCTTTACAGGCAAGGCCGGGCGGGGAATACTTCGCTCCATGGCCAGGTTCTTCCGGCGGCAGCTGACGTACTTCCTGATCGGCTTCGTGGTCGCGTTCGTGATCTACCTGTTCGTGCGGTACGACGCCGACCAGATCATCCTGGGGGTAGTGATCGGCGCGGGGGCGGGCGTCGTCCTTTGTGTGGGGATTGCGCTCCTGGGGCGGAGGTTCGAAGAGAAGCCGGCGGTGGGCGAACAGAAGCGGAGCTAGGGCGGGCGGATCGACGGGTGGATGGACGCAGAGACGCAGAGGCTGAGAGCAGCGAAAGTACGGCGACGGGCGCGCCCGGCCTCTGGCCGGGATGAGCGAGCGGGCGCGGTGGG
>JANMTH010000566.1:0-1708 GCA_031390305.1 Thermoflexaceae bacterium | reverse complement strand
GGCATCGGGTCGGCGGCGCGCGCCAGGGCCAGCTCGCAGAGCACGGCGATGAACGCGCCGGCCGCCTCAGCCGCCTGCTCGCAGGCCTCTCGGACCAGCATCCGATTGAGCAGCGCCACCTGGTCGTTTCGTGACCTGGCTGTGTGCAAGCGCCCGGCGGCGGGCCCGATCCGCTCACGGAGAGCCGACTCCACGTGGGTGTGTATGTCTTCCAGCTCCGGCTGCCAGGCGATTCGGCCGCCCCGGAAGCCCTCGAGGACGCTCGCCAGTCCCGCGACGATGGCCGAGGCGTCACCGGCCGGAATGATCCCTGTGGCGCCAAGCATCCGGGCATGGGCGATCGAACCGGCGATGTCGTGCTCGTAGAGCGTGCGGTCCGCGCCCGCGGTGTAGTCGCGCGTGAGCGCGTCCATGTCCCCCTCGAAGCGGCCTCCCCAGGTGCGTTGGCCCTCGGTCATCGTGCGCTCGTCGCCAGCTCTGGGATGGCGAGGAGCTCGGCTACCTCGTCGAACACGTAGTCGGGCACGACCCCCTCGGCGTCCGCCGTCGAACGGCGCCAGGCGGCCGCCATCCCGAGCCGCTGGGCGCCAGCGATGTCTTCCGCCAGGGAGTTCCCCACCATCAGCGCCTCCTCCGCCGCGACGCCCAACCTCGCAAGTGCCGCCTCGAACAGCGCCGGGTGGGGCTTGAGGAAGCCCACCTCCACGGAGACCGCGGTCGCGTCCCAGCCGATGTCGAGGCCGGCCTCCCGAAGGTCGGCGCGAAAGCGCTCGCCGCCGAACGCCCGGTTCGTGACGATGCCAAGCTTGAAGCCGCGCGACCGGAGTTCCGCCAGCGTCGGAACGGCGTCGGCATAGGCCGCCTTGCCTCCCTCGGCCCCCGAAACGTAGATCGCCTGGAGGAAATCCGCGGCGGCATCGCGGGTGACCGTAAGCCCGAGCGAGAGGAGCGCCCCCTGGGCCTCGGCGCCGTAGTCGGGTTCGATGAGCGTCGTTTCGCGGGCGAGGGCCATCGCCGATTCCATCGCCTTCCAGGCCGCTCGGGCGTAGGCCGCGGCCGCCTCTTCGCCGACGCCGTGGCCGGCGAGGGCGGCGGCCGCACGCTCGGCCGCGAGCCTGCGAAACTCCTCAGCCGGAGGCGCGCCCTCCGCGTGCCAGAGCGTATCGCCGATATCGAAGAGGATTGCGCGGAACGGCATTCGAATTGGAGCCACGTCACAAGGCGGAGGATGGGGGTGCTGTGGGCTGAAACTCGATCATGGCACGCGGGTACCTCCCGGACAATCCTCGCGGTATCGCCCACGGGAACGCGGAGTAACCCTCCCATCGGAGCGGCCCGCCGCCAGGGACAGGTAACGGTCTCGCGGTACACTGGGGTGATGCGACTGCGCGCCTCCAGAACCCTGACGGTCGAACCGTGGCTCCCAGCGGCCCTTGAGCCACTCCGGGCGCTCAGCCAAAACCTCTACTGGACATGGTGTCCCGGCGCGGCCGCCCTCTTCGCGCGGCTGAGCCCCCAGCTCTGGGAGGAGACGGGCCACAACCCGGTCCTCCTCCTTCAGCGAATGCCCCGGCCGGCGCTGGAGGCTCGCGCCAGCGATGGCGCTTTCCTCGAAGGGCTGACCGCCGCCGAGACGGCGCTTCGCGGTGATCTTGCGCGGCCGCCCGCGCCAACGCCGCCCGGGACCGCGCCGGCGGAGGTCGCCGCG
>JANMTH010000516.1:0-8960 GCA_031390305.1 Thermoflexaceae bacterium | reverse complement strand
CAGCCAACGAGGTGGCCGCCCGAGAGAACAGGGTTCCGTCGTTACGTGTTATAACGGAATTGCCAGCGGATTTGTTCCAACGGCGGGCGGTTCCGAAATCTTTCCCTGATCCTTACCCGCAGAATCCGAGGTGGCGGTCTCCCCGCGCGGTTCCACTGACACGGCCGACGGCCTCTGTATCGGGGGCACCACCCGATCTCGTGCCTCGGCCGTTAGCGCCGCGGGAGGTCCTCCGCATGCAGGCCGTAAAGCGGTGGCGCCGCGAGGCCTATCGCTCCCAGGTAGTCACAGAGCTGGCTACGGTGGTGGACCTCGTGTTCGATGAGCCCGCCCATCACGAGGCGCCAGCGCGGCGCTTCTCCCCCGGAAAGGAGCCGCACCGGCGCGTCGAGGTCGGCGGCGTGGAGCACCGCGATCGTCTTCTTCGAAGCGCGCAAGACCACCTCACGGAGGCCCTCCAGCGTGGCGCCCGCCGGCGGGTGATGGCCGCCGTAGCGCCACCCCAGGCCTTCAATCGCACTGGCGTTCATCCGCCGGGCGCGGGCGATATGGAGGACGAGTTCGGCAGCCGTGAATTCGCCCGCGCGCGGCCGCCAGCCCAGGTCCTCGTCCCGCAGGAGGGCGACGGCCTCGTACGTCCGGGCGTGCACGGCGCCGACATAGGCGATCAGGTCGGTCCGGTCGAGCATCCGCGAATCATACCCGACGGCTTCGCAGGCGGGCTCCGGCGTCGGTATCGAAGAGCGAACTGCACGCACCCCCGGCCGATCGTTCGCGGGAGTTCCGGATTCATGGCGCTCCGGCCTGCATGCAGAAACCGCCCCGTTGGGGGCGGTTTCGCGCCCTGCCACCGAAGCGGACAGGGGGGATACATACCAAGTATGTGTATCCCATGGGCGTGGTGTCAACGTGCCACCGGCAGCGCTGCCTGCCCCCTCTTGGCCGGTTCGATCGGCGGCGCGCTCTCGACAGATAGCTGAGCAAAACGTGAAGATGCCCCGGTGCTCGTCCCGGCCCTGTCGCCTTCGTCCCGCCGCCGCTGGCTGAACGTTGTCCTCGCCGCGCTCTTCATCAACACGAGCTATGGGGCCCTCTCCTACTCCTTCAGCGTCCTCGTGACGCGCTCGGCCGCCGGTGGATCGCTGGGCACGGGAACCGTCGCCCTCGGCTTCAGCCTGGCGCTCCTCGTCTCCGGCGTCGCGGCCGTGGGCGTCGGCGTCGTCGCCGACCTCTTCGGCTCGCGGCGGATGATGGCGTGCGGCGCCGTCCTTGGCGCGGCCGCGCTCGCTCTGTTCGCCGCCTGTCGCGAGCCGTGGCAGGCGATCATCGTGATGGCCCTGGTCATGGGCCCGGCGATGGCCGCGACCTTCTACGAGCCGGTCTACGTGCTCATGAACCGCTGGTTCGAAGCCTCCGACCGCCCCCGTGCCTACGGCGTGCTGACGCTCCTTAGCGGCGTCTCGATCACGATCTTCACGCCGCTCACCCAGCTCCTCGTCGAGGCCTTCGGATGGCGCGCGGCGGTCCTTTGGCTGGCCGCCATACTTCTCGCCGTCGGCGCGATCGTCCCGGGATTCCTCACGGAGCCGGAGGAGCGGGCGCCCAGGGCCGGGGCGATCCGCGGATTCGCGCGCGACCTGGTGGCCGGCGTACGATTCACGACTCCCGCCTTCTGGGTGTTCTCCATCGCCTTCTTCGCGGCGACGGCGGCTTTCAGCGGCTTTTCCTTCCACATGATCTCGCAGCTCGAAACGCGCGGCTTCGAGGAAGGCGGCGTAGCCCGCGCAATCGCGATCACGGGCCTGATTAGCCTCCCGGCGCGGTTCGCTTTGCCGTTCATTTCGGCGCGGGCCGGGAGTTCGGCGCTGCTCGCGGGTTGCCTGGCGCTGCTCGCCGTTTCCGCCGTCATCGCCAGCGGGGCCGGCCAATGGTGGCAGGTGTGGCTGTACGTCGGCGTCTTCGGGACCGTCTTCGGCGCCGTCTACCCGTTGCGGGCGCTGGTCGCCTCGGAACAGTTCGCGGGGCCGTTCTTCGGGCGGATCATTGGCCTCCAGGCGCTGACCGTCGCCCTCGGCCGCGCCGCCGGGCCGGCCGCCATCGCCGTCATCGGCACCGACCGGGCCGGCTACGCGACCGGCTTCCAGATTGCGGCGGGAGTGCTCGTCGTCTCCGCCGCGGTGGTCTGGCTTTCGATGCGCCGGCGCCCCGGAGCCGGCCAGGCGGCGGAACCGCCCGCCGCCCGTTAACCTTTCGACAACAGTCGCCGCCAAGGATTCGTGACCATGATCCGCCCGTACCCGGCCTTCGCCCCATACGCCGCCGAAGCCCTCGGGGCCTTCGCCCTCGTCTTCGCCGGTCCCGGTGCGGCGGCCGTCGATGCGGCCAGCGGCGGCGCCGTCTCCGGCGTTGGCGTCGGCATGGCCTTCGGCCTGATCGTGATGGCGATGATCTTCACGCTCGGTCACATCTCCGGCTGCCATATCAACCCGTCGGTGACGATCGCCTTCGCCGCCCTCAGGCGGATCACGCCGGCGAAGGCCGCCGGGTACATCGCCGCCCAGCTCATCGGCGCTGTCCTCGCTGGCCTCGCCATCGTCGCCATTCTCGGTGGCGAAAGCGATGCGGGCGCAAGCGTTCCCCGGATCAACGGCGCCGACGCCGCCTTCTGGTCGGAGCTGATCCTGACCTTCTTCCTGATGTTCGTGATCCTCGCGGTCGCTACCGATAGCCGCGCCCAGGGCGCGTTCGCGGCGATCGCCATCGGCGGCTACGTCGGCTTCGCGGCGACCGGCTGGGGCGCCGTCGCCAACGCCTCGATGAACCCGGCCCGCAGCTTCGGGCCGGCCGTGGCCGCCAATATCTGGGATTCGCACTGGGTCTACTGGGTCGCGCCAATCGCCGGCGCCCTGATCGCCGCCCTCGTCTACGAGCTGTTGCGCGAGCCGAACATCGCCAGCGTCGAGGGGAAGCAGTGACGGCCACGGGAAAGCGCCCGGAGATCCTGTATGTCTGCGTCCACAACGCCGGCCGTTCGCAGATGGCGGCGGCGCTCACGCGCCTGCTCGGTGGCGACCGTGTCAGCGTCCGGTCGGCGGGCTCCGAACCCGCCGACCGGATCAACCCGATGGCCGTCGCCGCGATGGCCGAACTCGGCCTCGATATCTCAGCCGAACTGCCGAAGCCCCTCGACGAAGACGGCGTTCGCGAGGCCGATGTCGTCATCACCATGGGCTGCGGCGATGCCTGCCCGATCTTCCCCGGCAAGCGCTACCTGGATTGGGAGCTGGACGACCCCGCCGGCCAGCCGATCGAGGCTGTCCGCCGCATTCGCGACGAAATCCGCAAGCGGGTCGAGGTGCTGCTGGATGAGCTGGGGCTGGGCGCCGTCACGGGCTCGCCGGGCGAACACTGAGCGTTGCCGGCCGCCCGCGGTAGCACCGTTGTACCACTTCAGGAACGACTGCTCCGCGAAAGCGAACGCATCCCCACCCAGGGGCTTCCCGGCGTTTCGGCTGGCGATGTGGTGTCGAAGGGCCTGAATCGGGAGCGCGCCATCCGTCACACTGGGACGCTGGTGAGCTGAAGGATCTCCAGCGCGACGCCGAATTCGCCACCACGAGAGCTGCCGCTGCCGTTCTCACCGAGCACCTCCCCGGATCCGCGTTTCCACCGCAGCCGGTCAACGCAACGGCCGCGATGACTATTACTTCTGGTTCCGGCCGTCCCCTCCCGGCCACCCGAATCGCAACGGCCAGCAACATCGTCGTCCTCTCGTGCTCGCCGGTCTCGATCCTGCAGCCCCGGAGTGCTGCCGCGCGCCCCTTCGCGCTCCCTCGCCGACACCGCATGCTCGCACCATGCCGTCCTCCATCCGCCCGCCGCTCAATCCCGCCCTCACCATCCGCCTCTCCCGGACGACGCTCGACCGTCACCCGCCGCCTCACCGCCAGCTCTCCCGGCCGTCACCAGAGCGCTCACCCGCACGCCTGACCAACCGCACCCGGAGCGTGTCCCCATCTGACCACGCGGTCACGAAAAACGGGGGCGTGACCGTTCGCCCTCCGTTTGCCATCCTGAACACACTTCCCGCACGAGGACACTCCCATGCCCCGAAAGAGGCCGCGGCGGGCGTTCATTGCTCGATAGCAATCGGGCCGTACGATCGACTGGATGCTGCGCCGTCTCTCACTACGACGAGGAGGCCAACAGGCCGGCGAGGCCGCGGCAGAGAGTCCCCATCCGGTGGTTGAGAATGGCGCCACTAACGCCGAGGAAACGGGCGGCGAGACCGCGAACGCCCTGCCGATCACTGGCGAAGCGGCCGAGACAGCGGATCTCGCCGTCGTCAGCGCCAACACCAGACGCCGGCGCTTCACCAAGAAGCGCGCCGCCCTCGGGACCAGCCTCGCCTTCGTCGTCGCGATGGGGTTGGCCTACACCCAGAAGGACAAGTACAGCGACGATGCCGCCGACCTCAGCCGCAAGCTGATCGGCGACGAGAACACCGCACGGGTCGAAGGCTGGTACTTCGCCGCGAAGGACCGCACGGACCGCCTGAAGTACAGGGTCATTGGTGGCGACACCAACCCCTTCGATGAGTCGGCCGCCGTGGTCCAGTATGTCGACAAGCCCATGGGACGCACGATCCTCGTAGACCTCTCCCGCCCGATCGACACATCGGGGCTTTCAATCCCGAACCTCTTCAAGCCCCGGCCGATGGAGCCGCCGAAGACGATCGCCTTGCGCGATTCGCTGGAAGCCGGCGAGGGTGTGTGGACGACGGCCGGCCTCCCCCGGACGTCGCCGGCGGACATGCTGATGGCCAAGACCTTCATCCGGCCAGACAAGACGCGGCCCTACGCCTCGGTCGGGGTGTTGCTCATCGACGCCCGCCGGGTACGCATGAAGGTCGTCGGGGGCACGGTCGATCCGGGCGGAGACCGGGGGGTGAAGGGGCCGGGCATCATCCCTCCCGGCGACCAGAAGAACCTGCTAATGGCGTGGAACGGCGGCTTCAAGGGCCCGCACGGCGGCTTCGGGATGTTCGCCGAGGGCAAGGAGTACCGCCCGCTGCGGAACGGCCTCGCCTCCATCGCGGTGTTAAAGGATGGGACGATCAAGATGGGCGAATGGGGCAGGTCGCTCTCCTGGAGCGAAGAGATGTTGGCCGTCCGCCAGAACGCCGTCCTGCTGGTGGACAACTGCGAGGTAAGCAAGCGAACCGCCGAGGGCAACGACACCTGGGGCTACGTGGAGGTGAATTCGGCCGACTTCATCACCTGGCGGTCGGCGATCGGGTTGACGAAGGATGGCAACCTGCTGGTGGCCGCTGGCAACTCCCTGAGCGCGGCGACGCTGGCCCAGGCCCTCCGCGCGGCCGGGGCGTGCACGGCCATGCAGCTCGATATCAACAGCCCGTACGTCCTCACCTCGCTCTACTTCCCCCAGCCGGATGGGCCGGCCAAGCCAGAGAAGTTCATGGATTCGATGCCGGATAGCGCGACGCGGTTCGCGAAGGCACAGGAGCGGGACTTCTTCTACCTGACGGTCGATGAGTCACGCTACCAGCGGTAGCTCAGGGCCCAACGTGCCATGTCCAGGCGCTCTCGATCGCGGCCGCCGCTCCCGGCCGGGCGATGGCCGTGCCGTCGTCGAAGGCGCCGGCGGCGGCCAGGTTGAAGGCGTCCGGGGCACAGGACTGGGGCTCGACGCAGAGCGCTTCCGGCGTGGCGTAGACCATCACATGGGGGAAGGGCGCAGAGATCGTCATGCTGAGGGAGAGGCGGCCCCATTCGAGGACGACCGGCCCTGTCAGCCCGGCGTAGCAGTCGTCCAGCGCGCGTTGGCCGATGAGCGCGTCCCGAAGGTCGAACTCGCCAGCCGGGGCGATGGCTTCGCCGGTGGGGAGGTGATCGCGAAGGACGTAGCGGCGAGTTGCCGGGAGGCGGAGGCGGACATCCGCCGCTCCGGCTACCTGGCGGCGGAACCAGGGGTGCCAGCCGCACCCGGCCGGGAACGCTTCGCGGGCAGAACGCACTTCGAGCTTCATCCGGAGGCTCTCGCCCGTAAGCTCGTAGCGCTGCCAGGCGCGGCCTTCCCACGGCCAGCCGGGACCGAGGTCACACGTCAACTCGCAGACGCGGGTGGTACGCGCGATGACTTGCCAGCGCTCCGTGAGGACGGTCCCGTGGGGGGCGTGCTCAGCTTCGAGGCCGCCCTCGACCACGACCTCCCGGCCAGCCCAAGGAAAGCGCCCGGCGCGAATCCGATTCGGCCATGGGGCCATCGGAAAGCTGCCGCCGAAATCGGGGCGGCGGGCGTAACTGGCCGGATCAGCCGGGGCAACGAGAAGCGGCTCGGCGCCGCCAGCGAACGGGACGGCGAGCTGGTGCAGCCGCCCTCCCCATTCCGGGAGGATCAGCGCCGTCGCGCCGCCGGCTACGAGTTCGATCGCCATATGCGCATAGTCGCCGCCATCGGGATGATGCGCACGTGACGCCGCTGGTGGTGTTCGATATCGACCTGACGCTGATCTCTACGAACGGGGCGGGCCGGGCGGCGATCAATCGCGCGTTCATGGAGCTGTTCGACGTTGCCGACCCAACGGCCGGGGTCCGCTTCGATGGCCGAACGGACCGGGCCATCTTCGCGGAGGTGATCGCGAGCCAGAGGTCGGGTGAGGAGGAGGCGGAGACGTTCGAGCGCGTGAAGGCACGCTACCTCGCGCTGCTTCCGGGTAGCCTTGTGGAGAAGGGCGGGCGGGTGCTGCCCGGCGTGGAAGCCGTCCTCGACGCACTTGGCGCGGCGAGAGCGGCCCTCGGCCTTGCGACCGGCAACTTCGAGGCCGGGGCGGCGGCCAAGCTGAAGCACTTCGGCCTCTGGGATTCGTTCATCGGCGGCGGTTTTGGCGATGCCACGCCGGTGCGCGCGGATGTCGTGGAGGTCGCCCTCCGCAACGTGGCGGCGGCGGCGGGGCTGACCGCGAACGAGGCGCGGCCGATCGTGATCGGGGACACGCCGCTGGACGTGGAGGCCGCGCACGCCGTCGGCGTCCCGGCGCTGGCGGTGGCCACAGGCTCGTTCACGGTCGAGCAGCTCCGTGAGGGCGGAGCGGACTACGTCCTCCCCGACCTCGCCGACACCGAGCGTGTGCTGGCGATCCTCCTTGGCTGAGGGGGCGGGGACGCTCGTCTTCTTACGCAGATTTTACGGCGAGGAAGCATCGGGACGCGGTAGCGCTTGATCGTGAAACGTTAGACTGGGCCATTCACACTCGGAGTCAGTACACCTTGCGCAAGTTGGCCCTGGTCAGTCTCATCGCTATCGCGTTCGGCATTCCCGCGACGATCGCGTACGCGGACATCCCAGCGCCTACGCTCCGGGCAGCCGTCGATAGTGACGGGTACGCCGTCCTCCATTGGGAGTACCGGGCGGAGTACGGACGGAACTTCGACATCGAGCGCTCGGTTGCCGGTGCAGCGGACAGCTGGGAGGCCGCGCCGGGCGGGTCCCGAATCATCGAAGCGGACGGCGAGATCCGCTACGTGGAGCGCCTGCGCCTGGGGCCGGGCCCGTACTGTTTCCGCGTCCGATGGTGGTCGGAGCCGTATAAAGGGCCGTGGGACCAGGCGTGCATCGAGACCCCAACTGCCCGGCCGGCCGAGGAGCCACCGGCGCCGGCCATCAGCCTACAGGCCGGACCCGAAAGCGACCCCACGCATGGGGCGCCCTACCAGAGGACGGTGTTCGTTCGCTGGGAGAACGCGCTCGGCGCCAGTCCTGGCGACGGCTACGAACTCCACATAACTGATGGGACGGGGAACCCAATCGAGCTCGCCTCGACGGTGCTCGTTGGCGGCCGAGGCGGGACTGTTCAGCGGGGGATCCGGTGGGATCTTCGTGGACCCGGCCCGTGTGCCGCCGTTCGAGCGGTGCGCGGTGCGGCGGTGGGGCCGTTCTCGACCGTCGCTTGCGCGGATGCAAACACTCGTCCATGGGATGGGGAGATGCCGGACGGGCCGCCAGCGGGCTCTGCTACCGCAATCGCAACGCCTCGCGCCCCGGCTACCGGAACCGGAGTGAGCCGCCCCGCGTCACCGCCCATGGTCCTGATCGCCGTCATCTGCATGGTGGCCGTCACGTCGGCATCGGCGCTGGCAGTGCGAACCGTGCGAAAGGGAGACGTGGCATCAAGGATGCGGTAAGGGGGAACCGGTAGACGGGGGTTTAGTCGTCGGCTTCGCTGGCGAGGGCGTCGCGAACACGGTTATCGCGGTCGATGCGTTGGAGGAGAGCTTCGAAGTCGGAGACGATGGAGGGCTCTTCGCTCGCTTCGGCAAGAATGGCGAGCCAAGCGGCGGACGGGAGCGAGGTCGATGTCCGAGTTCCGGGCGAGTACTCCACCGGCGACCTGGACCTGCTGAGCCTGCTCAACGGCCTCGCGCTCGAATGACGTCATCCCGATGGCGAGATCGATCGGCGTTATGGTCGGGGTGTGGAGGAGGCGGAGCAGGAACGCATGGCGGCCAAAGTCCGCGGTTGCCGGATGGCGGCCGACGAACCCATGCGCCTCGCCGCCGGCAAGAAACGCGTCGAGATCATCCAGGTCGATGAGGATGATCCCGTCGATGTCCATCGTCATCCGCGGCTCGCCCCGAAAGGCGTTGGCCAGGCCACCGATCCAGGCGTGGGGAACGTTCCGAAGCTATTCTTCCAGCGCGTAGGCTGCCGGGAGCAAGGCATCAAGGTCGTCAGACGCCACGGAGGGCCCACCCGCCTCCAGCGTTCGCGCCATTCACGTTCCTCGCGCTCGGCCTGTGTGTCGATGGGGGCCGGCGGCAGCGAACGCGCGAAATCCATGAGAGAGGCGAAATCGCGGATGTCTTCCTGGGGCGTGCGGTGGCGCAGGGCCTGCGCTCGCTCGACCGCGATGATCGCGTAGCCCCGCTCCCGCGCCTTCA
>JANMTH010000461.1:0-2899 GCA_031390305.1 Thermoflexaceae bacterium | reverse complement strand
AGGATGACGGCGCGCGGGTCGGGGGAGAACCAGAGGTACTCCTCATCGGGATGGGGCCAGGGGAAGACGCCGCTGGCGTAGGCGGCGATGATCGTCGATGGCTCGAAATCGCCGCCGTGGGCGATGAAGCCATCGGGCGGGGCGTGGCGGACATCGCCGAAGCCGTACGGCGAAGCGGGCAGCGGCTGTGGCGGACACGGCGTCCGGGCCTCGATGGAGAGGCGCGGCGGGTTCACTCCTCGTCGTGGATCTGGCGCGATGGGGCGGCGACGACGGTTCGGAGGGAGGCGCCGAGCTCCTTTTCGAGGCGCTTGAGGAGGCCGGCCTGGATGCGCTGAACGTCCTCGTCGGTGAGGGTGCGGTCTTCCGCCTGGAAGCGGAGGCGAAGGGCGAGGGACTTCTTGCCCTCGGGGAGGCCGGAGCCGCGATAATCGTCGAAGAGTTCGGCGGAGAGGCGAACGGAGCCGGAACGGTGGGAGCGGACGACATCGGTAATCCGCGAGCCGGGGAGGTCGAGATCGACGAGCAGGGCGACATCCTGGCGGACTTCGGGGAAGCGCGAGGGCGGGACGTAGGCGGGACGTTCGGGGAGGGCGCGGGCCAGCTCTTCGAGCCAAAGCTCGATGAGGAAGACGGGCTCGGAGATATCGAAGGACTCGGCGGTGGCGGGGTGAACCTGGGCGAGGACGCCGATCTGCTCCTTGCCGGCGAAGACGGCGGCGGAGTGCCCGGTGAGGAGCCCGAAGCCTTCGGCGGCGCGGAACGAGACAGTAACGCCGAGGTGAGCGGTGACCGCTTCGACCGTGCCCTTGGCGTCGTAGAAGTCGACCCGTTCTTCTGCCGGGCGGCCCCAGCGGGTCTCGCGCGGGCCGCCGAGGAGGGCGCAGAGCACCTGGCGCTCGTGGGGGAGGTCGGCCTCGACGGGGAGGTATTCGGCGCCGGCTTCGAAGATGCGGAGCGTCCCTTCGTGGTGATGACGGTTGGCGGCATAGGTTTCGAGCATGCCGGAGCGGAGGGTCGTTCGGAGATACTTGTGACGAGCGGCGACGGGATTGACGACGCTCAGTGGTCCGGCGCGGCGGGCGTCGTCTGGGGCGACGGTGCGGCCGAGATGTTCAAGGTCGCTGAGGGTGTAGGTGATGACTTCCTGGAAGCCGAGGGCGGCGGCGAGATCGCGGACGCGTTCGCGGAGGTCTTCGACGGGCCGAGGCTCGGCCTCGGGGAGCGAGCCCTGGAGCATGGTCGCGGGGAGCTTGTCGTATCCGTAGATGCGGCCGATGTCCTCGATCACGTCCTCGGGGATGACCACGTCGGGGCGCCAGTATGGCGGCTGGACACTGTAGCGGTCCGGCGGGAGGTGATGGCAGACGAAGCCGAGGTCAGTGAGGATGCGCCGGACTTCGGCGGGCGAGATGGTGAGGCCGAGAACGCGGGCGATCTTGTCGGCGGTGACGATGATCGTGGGTGGCGGCTGCTTGCCGGGGAAGACATCGATGAGACCGGCGGCGATCGTGCCGCCGGTGAGGCGCTGGAAAAGGTGGAGGGCCCGTTGGTGGGCCATCATCGCGACTTCCGGTCCGAGGCCTTTTTCGAAGCGGAGGCTCGCTTCGCTGCGCAGCTTGAGGTGGGTCGAGGTCCTACGGATGGAGCCCGGCTTCCAGTTGGCGACTTCGAGGAGGACGCTGGTGGTGGTGGCGCTGACTTCGCTGTTGCCGCCGCCCATGACGCCAGCGACGCTGACGGGGCCTTCGGCGTCGCAAACGAGCATCATCTGGTCGTCGAGCGTGCGTTCGAGGCCGTCGAGGGTGACGAGCGTCTCGCCCGGATGGGCGCGCCGGGCGATGAGCCGCTTGCCGCGAACGAGGTCGTAGTCGAAGGCGTGGAGGGGCTGGCTCGTTTCGAGCATGACATAGTTCGTGATATCGACGACGTTGTTGATCGGGCGCATGCCGTGGTGGAGGAGGCGTTCCTGCATCCAGGTCGGTGAGGGCCCGACGGTGACGCCCTGAATGACGGAGGCGGTAAAGCGGGGGCAAAGGTCCGCGTCGGCCACTTCGATGGAGATGAGGGAATCGACGGGTGGGCCGGATTCGGTGTACGTACGGGCTGGCTCGCGGAGGGTTTTTCCGGTGAGGGCGGCCGTTTCGCGGGCGAGCCCGAGGACGCCGAGGAGGTCGGCGCGGTTCGCCCAGGTGGAGATATCGAAGAGGACATCGCCGAGCTGTTCGACGAGGGGGCGGCCGACGACGGCGTCGGCGGGGAGGACGAGGATGCCTTCGTGAGCCTCGCTGAGGCCGAGTTCGCGTTCGCTGAGGACCATCCCGGCGGAATCGACGCCGCGGATCGGCCGGAGCTTGAGCTTCGTCGGCTCGCCGGTGTGGCCGTCGATCAGCGAAGCGCCCTCGGTGGCGAACGCGACCTTCTGGCCGACGGCGAGGTTGGGGGCGCCGCAGACGACCTGCTGGAGGCCGTTCCCGGTCTCGACAGTGGCCAGGCGGAGGCGGTCGGCGTTGGGATGGGGCTCGACGGCGACGACGTGGGCGACGCGGATGCGCTCGGAATCCCATTGGGCGCCAATGACCTCGAAGGATTCGACTTCGGCGGTGGCGTCGAGGAGGAGGCGCTTGAGTTCCGCCGGGGGGATATCGACATCGACGAGTTCGCGAAGCCATGACAAGAGGAGTTTCATGGGTAGCTCCTGGCTGCTAGCTGCTAGCTGTTAGTGCGGTGTGTACGTTGTCCGGCGGGCGAGAACAAAGCCTGGCGGCTGTTAGTGCTAGCTGTTAGCTGCTAGCTGTTAGTGAGTGTCCGTGGTCCGGCGAGCGGGCGGCTCGGCTATGGGCCGCTCCTGGCGTTCTGTTGTCGTCCCACCACAGCCGCAAACCGCCCGGCACTCGGG
>JANMTH010000470.1:0-1707 GCA_031390305.1 Thermoflexaceae bacterium | reverse complement strand
GGGGAGATTCGAGACTCGAAAGGACGCGATCACGTATCTCGGGGTTTTTCGAGGTAGTACAAGAGTGACTCACTTGTGAAGGCGGGCGTTCGTTGCCGGGCGTGGTGCCCTCACCCCCCGGCCCCCTCTCCCAGTGCGCTGGGCGAGGGGGAGAATCGCGGCCCGATTCCGGGGTTTCGTGACGAAAGATTTGACGTGGGAGTTTCCATCACCCTGCTAGCGGAGCATGGGGAACTTGCCGCTGCTCAGGGTCTTCGCGATCTTTCGCGCTTCGAAGAACTGCTTCAGGAGCTGGTTGACGTCGTGGGCGCCGGTGCCGCTGCCGCGGGCGATCCGCTTGCGGCGCTTCCCGTCGATCTTGTCCGGGTGCCGCCGCTCCCACGAAGTCATCGAAAGGACGATGGCTTCCGCCCTGTTGAAGAAGCTGTCGTCCATATCATCGACGTTGAGCTGCGCCTTGATCTTGTTGAAGCCGGGGAGCATGGAGACGAGTTGGCCAAGCGGCCCCATCTTCCGCACCTTGCGCAGCTGTTCGAGGAAGTCCTGAAGGTCGAACGAGCCCTTCTTCATCTTTTGGGCGAAGGCGTCGGTGTCCTCGTCGCCCATCTGTTCTTTGGCCTTTTCGATGAGGCTGAGCATGTCGCCCATGCCGAGAATCCGGCCGGCCAGGCGATCGGGGTAGAACTGCTCGAGGGCGTCGGTCTTTTCGCCCATGCCGATGAACTTCACGGGCACGCCGGTGACCGAGCGGATGCTGAGGGCGGCGCCACCGCGCGCGTCCCCGTCCATCTTCGTGAGGATGAGGCCGGTGGTGCCGACCTTGTCGTGGAACTCTTTGGCGGCGGTGACGGCGTCCTGGCCGGCCATCGCATCGGCCACGAAGAGCACTTCCGAAGGGTCCAGGGCCTGGCGAAGGTCCGCGACTTCGGCCATCATCGCTTCATCGACGTGGAGGCGGCCGGCGGTATCGACGAGGACGTGCGTCATCCCGTTCTTGCGGGCGAACTCGAGCGCGTTGGCGGCGATCTGGCGCGGGTTCACGCTCGTCCCCTCTTCGTGGACGGGGACATCGAGGCTCTTCGCCAGGGTGACGAGCTGGTGGACGGCGGCCGGGCGGTAGATGTCGCAGGCGACGAGGAGCGGCCGGTTGCCCTGTTTCTTGAGGAGGTTCGCGAGCTTGGCGATGGAGGTCGTTTTGCCGGAGCCCTGGAGGCCGACGACCATGATCACGGTCGGCGGGCGGGAGGCGGTCGCCAGCTTTGGCGCTTCACCACCGAGGAGCTCGACCATCTCGCGATGGACGATATCGATCACCTGTTGGGCCGGGCTGAGGCTGCGGAGGACCTCGGCGCCGAGGGCCTTCTCCTTGACGCGAGTCGTAAACTCACGCACTACCTTGAAGTTGACGTCGGCTTCGAGCATGGCCATGCGCACTTCGCGCATCGCCACGTCGAGGTCTTCTTCGGTTACCACGCCCCGCGAGCCGAACTTGCGGAACGCTCCCTGCAGTTTGTCGGTCAGCGTTTCGAACATCGAATCCAGTGTAGGCGAGTAGCCGGTAGTCGGCAGTCTTTCCGAGGGGTCGCGACAAGCCGGCCCGCCCCTTGCGGACTGCGTTTCGCGCGGCCCGTGCGGCTACTGGCAGGCGTCAGGCGGACGGTGCGCGGCGCCGCCGCTCCCCCAACGGCCCAGGGTCGCGATACTCTT
>JANMTH010000394.1:0-5651 GCA_031390305.1 Thermoflexaceae bacterium | reverse complement strand
CGTTGGGAGACCGCGTCGGTGTCGATGTCGGCGACGAGGAGCTGGGTGTCGAACTGGCGGGCGCGTGCCTGAAGGCTGCCGCGAGCGTCGAAGACGAGCGATCCGCCATCGAATATGAGTTCGTCCTGGCCGCCGACGGCGTTCACGTAGGCGATCGCGATCAGGTTATCGGCGGCGCGCGTCCCAACCATACGCTCGCGGTAGGCGAGGCGTCCGCGGTGATAGGGCGAGGCGTTGATATTCAGGCAGAGTTCGGCGCCGCCGAGGGCGATCAGGTCGAGTGGCGCGCCGGGGTACCAGATGTCCTCGCAGATGCTGACCCCGAAGGAGAAGTCGCCGGCGCGGTAGATGGGGACTCGCCTGCCGGGCGCGAAGTAGCGCTCTTCATCGAAGACGCCGTAGTTCGGGAGCCGGCGCTTGTGGTAGGTGTCGGCCAGGCGTCCATCGGCGAAGACGGCGGCGGCGTTGTAGGCGTCGTCGCCGTCCCAATCGACGAAGCCGATGATGGCGATGAGCCCGTGGGTGGCTGGCGCCAGCGCCTCGAGGGTGGCGCGCGAGGCCTCGCAGAAGGCGCGCCGGAGGACGAGGTCCTCGGGCGGATAGCCGGTGACCGCGAGTTCGGGGAAGGCCACGGCGCCGCAGCCGGCCGCGCGCGCCGCGTCCAGCTGCTCGCGGATGATGGCGGCGTTTCCGGCGAGGTCGCCGACGGTGGTGTTGACCTGGGAAAGGCCGATCCGGACAAGGCGCACGGTGGGCTCCTGGGGCACTTCGTGTCACGGCGACACTAAGTCGAGAACGCCACGGTGCCACCGCGCGCCCGGCCGTGTCAACGGGACCCATGGGTCTCCGCCTAGGAGTTTTTCCCGATTCACGGGCGCGGCGCGATCGTGGAGTATGGATGCTGGCGGGGCTCAGGGAGCCTCAAAGTGATTCGAACCTCGACCAGTCATCCGCCCTGTCCGTTCTGCGGACGCCTCACCCGCGCCCACTCCCGCATCGAAGTTGCGGATGTAGAAGGCGCCGGCCGCTCGGAACCGACCCGCTTCGAAGCGGTGATCTGCCGGGACTGCGCCGTAGCGCTCGTCCTCCAGACCCATGTGGGGAGGATGGCCGTTTGCGCGTGATCTAGACAGCCGGGCCAGCGCCAACGCCGACACTCCACGAAGGCCACAAGGGACACTCCCATTGTGGCCTTCGTGCCTTTGTGGTTTCACAACGCGTACACTTCGACGCGGGGGCGAATCCCCGGGGGGCGCGGCCTTGCAGAATGTCCTGGCGATGATCCTTGCGGGTGGACAGGGCGATCGGCTCTCCGTCCTCAGCGAGCAACGGGCGAAGCCGGCCGTCGTCTTTGGCGGCCAGTACCGGATTATCGACTTCGCCTTGAGCAACTGCGCCAACAGTGGCATCACCCAGGTCGCGGTGCTCACCCAGTACCGGCCGAGGTCGTTGATCAACCACATCGGCGCGGGGCGGCCCTGGGGCCTGGATACGGTCGATGGTGGAATCCAGATGCTCCAGCCCTACCTCGGCCGGGCGGATATGGACTGGTACCAGGGCACGGCCGACGCCATCTACCAGAACCTCTACGTGATCGAAGAGTCGCGGGCGCGGGAGGTCGTGGTCCTCGCTGGCGACCACATCTACCTCACGTCCTACCGGAATATGGTCGCCTATCACCGCAGTCAGGGCGCCGATGCGACAGTAGCCGTGTACTCCGTGCCCCAGGAAGAGGCTCACCGTTACGGGGTACTTGACCTCGACCAGAACGGCCGCGTCATCGATTTCCAGGAGAAGCCGGAGAAACCGCGCGCGCCGTGGGTTTCGATGGGCGTCTACGTCTTCAACAAGGATGTCCTGGTCGAGCAGCTCCAGGATGACGCGGAAGCGGGCGAGCGGAGCGCCCACGATTTTGGCCGCGACATCATCCCCCGGATGTTCGCCTCGCACCGCGTCTTCGGCTACCACTTCCAGTCATACTGGCGCGATGTCGGGACGGTGGAGTCGTATTGGGCGGCGAACATGGATCTCATCTCTCCGCACCCGCCCTTGAATCTGGACCAACCGGACCTGCGCCTGCGGACGGCCGGCTCGCTGATTGCGCCGGCCCAGTTCGGGAGCCGCGCGCACGTCGCCGATTCGCTCATTTCGGGCGCCGCGCGCATCGAGGGGACGGTGGTTCGTTCGGTCATCTCCCCCGGCGTCGTCATCGAAGAGGGGGCCGAGGTCTACGACTCCATCATTCAGCACCGCTCCGTCATCCGCGGCGGCGCGCGCCTCGACCGCGCGATCATCGACAAGGAAGTGACGATCGGGAGAGAGGCGGTCGTCGGTGAGGGCGACCCCTCCGTCGCCAACTTCGAACGGCCCGACATTGTGAACGCCGGGATAACGATCCTCGGGAAGCGAGTGAACATCCCAGCGGGCTTCCGCGTGGGCCGCAACGTCGTCGTCGGCCCGGGCGTAAGCGAGGAGCTGAACGGCCGCTACGAGCTGGAGAGCGGGTCGAGCGTGCATCCGCTCCACATGCCGCCCCACCTCTTCGTCTGACGGCCGTGCGGCTGTACACCGAAGCCGAGGCGCGGGCGATGTTGCCCCAGGTCGTTCCCGTGGTCGAGGCCATTCAGCGCGCTTTCCGGGGGCTGCGGGCGCTCCAGGCTTCGGTCGCTTCGGAATCACGAGGGGCGAGCGGCGACGGCAATCTCAGCGCCAATCCATGGGCCGAAGGCGGCCAGGACGATGGCGAAGCGTTGAGCCGCGAACTGCGCGAAAACGTCGTCACGCTTTCGCGCTGGGACATCGAGATCAAGGACCCGGACCGCGGGCTGATCGACTTCCGTTCCGAGCGGAACGGCGAAGTGGTCTACCTCTGCTACCTGCTCGGCGAGCCCGACCTCGCCTACTGGCACGGCCTTGAAGACGGCTTCGCTGGCCGCCGTCCTCTGTAGCGAACGGCGATGCGCCCGCGCCTGCCGGTGGCGCGCCTTTCGTACCCTCTTGGCCCGCGAAGCCGCCTCCGCCCTCGTGCATCGAGGAAATCGATACTATGCATCGAAGAGACTCATCGTTAAAGTAAAGCGACCCTCTCGATGTAAGCATGAGAGGAAGGAGGCAATCGATGAAGTGGTTCAGACGCGGCCGCGAGAAGGACGCTCCGCCCGCCACGGAGAACGCCCCTGGCTGCCAGCACGTGGTCCTTCTCCCGCACTGGGATCTGCCCGAGAACATGGGCCAGGAGAAGCTCGCGAACAGCTTTACCTGCCAGGTCTGCGGGGCCCGGTTCAGCCCCGACGAGGCCCAGCGGCTCCGCGAGACGGAAGCGGAACGCCTCCGCGCATAGCCGGGCGATCGAGTCCGGACGACGCCACCGGGGCGCCGACGGGGTGCCGCGTCCCTGGCGCAAGGGAAGTGACGTTCCTGCTCGGAGGAGAGGCCGAGCCTGCTGGCCTCGGGGTTGGCCGGTGGCGGTCCCGCCTTCGCGACAGTGGGGCGCAGGCTCGGGCCACTATTCGCCGATGCGTGCCCGGACCTATAGTGCGCTTCGGAACGCCCGCTTGAGCGTGCTTCCCGGCACGGGAGAGACCATGGCCACGGCGACCGGCACACGCGACATCTTCGTCGAGGCGAACGGCCTGCGGCACCACCTCGTCAGCCGCGGTTCGCCCGGTACGCCAGTGGTGATGATGGTCCACGGCCTCACCCAGCAGGCCCACGTCTTCGACGGTATCGCGGCCAGGTTGAGCGCGCGGTACCACGTCTACTGTCTCGATGTTCGCGGGCGCGGCGAAAGCGAGTGGGGGCCGCTCGGCGGCTACCACGTCGAGAGTTATGTAGCCGACCTCGAAGCGGTCCGGCTCGCACTTGGACTCGAACGCTTCACGCTCGTCGGCACCTCCATGGGAGGGCTGATCGGGACGCAGTACGCGGCCCGCCATCCCGGCGTTGTGAACGGCCTTGTGGTCAACGACATCGGCCCAGAGATCGACCCGGCCGGGCTCGAACGGATCATGAAGATGCTGACGACGGCACAGGAGGCGTTCACCGATCTCAAGGCGGTGGCGCGCTACTACCGCCAGGAGAACGCGGCTGTACTGGCGAAGCGGACCGACGACGAGGTGCTGGAGTACGCCCGCTGGCACGTCCGCAAGACGGATTCCGGCGTCTACACCTGGAAGATGGACGCGGCCGTTCGCCAGCCGAATCCGCCGCCAACGGGCGCGACCGCACCCTGGGACGCGTTCAACGCGGTCACCTGCCCGCTGCTGATCATTCGCGGCGCGGTCAGCGATGTCCTCAGCGCGGAGACGGCGAAGAAGATGGCCGATGCCCATACCCCATCGACCGTCGTTGAAGTTCCCGGCGTTGGCCACGCGCCCGGCCTGACCGAAGCGGAGGCGGTGAAGGCGCTGGAGGCGTTCCTCGGGGACGTGAACCCGAGCTGAGCGCCACCTGACGGCAGGCGCGCCGGAGGGCGGGAGATGATTCGAGCGGCCACATCCGGGAACGGTCGAGGCCTACGATCTCTTCCGCGAGCGCCGCGCTGGCGTCCTCAAGATCGCCCTCCGCCCCTGACGCGCCCTGACGCCGCCAGGGCGTAGAATCGCCGCCATGCCTTCGTTCACCATCGGCGACGACTTCAGCGTGTCCTACGACGAATGGGGCGACCCCGAGGCTCCGCCCGTCGTTCTTCTCCACGGCTTCACTTCCTCGAATCGGATGTGGATCGGCCAGGTGGGGCCTCTCGCCCGTCAGTACCGCGCGATCGCACCGGACCTGCGTGGCCACGGCAAGACGACGGCCCCGGAGGACCTCGCGGAGTACGGCATCGTCCGCTACGCGGAGGACCTGCGCGCCCTGCTCGACCATCTCGAGATCACCGCCTGCGCGCTCGTCGGCTGCAGCTTCGGCGGGATGATCGCCCTCCAGTTCGCGACGACCTACCCGGAGCGGGTGGCGGCGCTCGCCGTCAGCGATTCATCCCCGGCGTACGAGCACCCCGCCTACGATGACGGCTTCCGGGAACGGGAGCGGCGGATGAGGGAGAACGAGGAGGTCGTCCGCAAGGGCGGCACGGCGGCGTTGGGCAAGCGGGCGGCGGCGACGGTGACGGACGGCCTGGCGGCGGACGCTCTCCGCCAGCGCTACGCCCGGATTTCGAGCGACGGCTTCCTCGGCGCCTCCCTGACGCGCCGCGAACGGCCGGACCTGACGCCGCTCCTGAAGGAGCGGCTGACGATGCCGGTGCTTCTCTGTGGCGGCGACGACGACCCGGTCTCCTGCGCCCTCGCGGTGATGCAGGCTGAGCTGCCCGGCGCCCGCGTCGTGCGCTTCAAGAACGCCGGCCACGGCCTGCCCACCGTCCGGCCAGAGACGTTCAACGACGTCCTCCTCCGCTTCCTCGCGGACGTCGAGGACGGTGAGCCGGTCAGGGCCAGCCTGCGGGTCTAGACGATTTGGGATTTTCGATTGTCGATTTTGGATTGAGCGCGGGCCCGCACCATCGGCTCCTTCGTCCCTTTGAACCTTTGCGTTTCCCCCTGGCCGGACGTACGCGACACCCGGCCCGTTCGGCCGTGCCCGAAGTTGAGGCTCTGGGCTATACTTCAGGCGCTGCGCAGCTGTCGCCCGTCCTTCGAGCGCGCGCACCAGGG
>JANMTH010000361.1:0-3728 GCA_031390305.1 Thermoflexaceae bacterium | reverse complement strand
TGCATGACGCCGGTGTAAAGCAGGTCGCGAAGCTCGGTCTCGTCCTTCGGCGCGGCGATCACCATGTTCGGCAGGCAGCGCAGGTAAGAGATGTCGATGAAGCCCTGGTGGGTCTTGCCGTCATCGCCCACGAAGCCCGCGCGTTCGAGGGCGAAGACGACCGGGATGTTCTGGACGACGACATCGAGGACGACGGAATCGAAGCCGCGCTGGATGAACGTCGAGTAGATCGCGGCGATGGGCCGCATCCCCTGCGTCGCCAGACCGGCCGCGAACGTGACCGCGTGTTGTTCAGCGATGGCGACGTCGAAGACGCGGTCCGGGTGCTTCTTGTGGACGGGGGCCAGGCCGGTGCCTTCGAGCATCGCCGCCGTGACGGCGACGACGCGGTCATCCTGTTCTATCAGCTCCTGGGTAGCCTGGGCGAACACCTGGGAGTAGGTCGGCAGGGGCGGGGGTGCGTCGGGGGCGGCGGGCTTCTTCAGCCAGAAGGTGCCCGAGTGGCTCTTGATCGGGTCGGCGGCCGCTTCGGGGATACCGTGGCCCTTCTCCGTGAGGATGTGGAGGAGGGTCGGCCGGCCGTTGCCGGGGCCCTTCTTGATCGCGGAGATCGTCGCCTCCAGTTCGCGAATGTCGTGGCCATCGACGGGGCCGTAGTATTCGAAGCCGAACTGCTCCCAGAAGGCGGCGGGCACGAGAAGGTCGCGCACGGAGGCCTTGACACGCTTGGCTGCGTCCCAGGCCTGCTTTCCGAGGGGGAGATGCTCGACGATCGAGCCGACCTCGCGCTTGGCGTTCCGGTAGAGCGGATCGACGCGGAGCTTGTTCACGTTCCGCGAAAGCGCGCCGACGTTCGGGCTGATCGACATCGCGTTGTCGTTGAGGACGACGATGAGCCGGTCTTCGTGGAGGTGGCCGGCGTGGTTCATCGCTTCGAGGGCCATCCCGGCGGTCATCGCGCCATCGCCAACGACGGAGATAACCCAGGCGTCTTCGCCCTTCATCCGGTGGCCGACGGCCATCCCGAGGCCGGCGGAGATCGCCGTCCCGGCGTGTCCCGCGCCAAACGCGTCGTGCTCGCTTTCCGTTCGGTCGGCGAAGCCGGAGAGGCCTTTGTATTGCCGGATCGTGTTCATCCGGTCTCGCCGGCCGGTCAGGATCTTGTGGACGTAAACCTGGTGGCTGACGTCCCAGAGGATCTTGTCGCGGGGTGAGGTGAAGTGGCGATGGAGGGCGACGGAGAGTTCGACGACGCCGAGGTTCGAGGCGAGGTGTCCGCCACCGCCGATGGCCTGTACGCAATCCACGAGGAACGAGCGGATCTCCGTGGCGAGACGCTCCAGATCCTCGTACGAGAGATGACGAAGGTCGGCCGGCGAATTCACCTGGTCGAGGAGCGTGGTCATTGGGTCGCCTCCATCAGCGGAAGGGTTTCAACGGTCCGCGCCGACCTGGCTGCGCGGATGACCGCGGCCGTTGTCCGGCGGAGTGAGCGTTGTGCCTTCGGCATATCCAACCCCAGCTTCGCATACCGAGGCCAGTCACGAGGGTGAGCGAGCGAACGTAGCAGCAGCTTTCTTTCCGATTCGCCGCCGGACCAGGCGGCCAGGGCACGAGGAAGCGACTGCCGCGCCGGGTCGATGACGACGCGTACGGCGAGCCAACGCACGCCAGCGGCCTGGGCGGCGGCGGCGATCTGATAGGTTTCCATATCCACGCCGCCCGCCCCGAATTCGTTCCAGAGGTCGCGCTTGTCGTCCTGTGTCGCGGCCGGCCGGTCGAGCGTCAGCAGCCGGGAGAAGACGAAGTCGACCTCCGCGCCACGCAGGCCCTTGCGCACGTCTTCGACGAGAAAGCGATCGACCTCGATCGGCTCCTTCCCCGGGGCGATGACGTGGCGTCCGAGAATGGCGGCGCCGGGCTTGAGCGAGGGGTCGAGGCCGCCGCAGAAACCGGCGATCACCACGAGGTCGGCCTTTTCGACGGCGAGCTGCTCGGAGACCGCGACGCCCGCGCCCTCGCCCGTGCCACAGACGAAGACGTTCGCCCGCGGGCCGAGCGCCCGTGCCTCGCGGTCCGTCGCGGCGATGATCAGGGTCCTCATCCGGAGCGCTTGCCGCCGAGGGCCGAGATGGCAGCGCGAATGCCCTCGCGGGGGCTGGCCATCGTAGCTTCGACGGCGGTCGCTTCGTAACCGCAGTGGGCCATGCAGTTGGTGCAACGGGCGTCGCGGCCGTAGCCGTAGCGGTCCCACTCCGTCTCTTCCATCAGTTCGACGAAGGTCTTTGCGTAGCCTTCGTTCATCAGGTAGCAGGGGCGCTGCCAGCCCAGAACGGTCCGCGTCGGATTTCCCCAGGCGGTGCATTGCATGGCCCGCTTGCCCTGCAGGAACTCGAGGAAGATCGGCGTATCGACGAAGTTCCAACGCTTGCTATCGCCGAGCGTGAGGATCTCCTGGAACTTCTGGATCATCTGCGGCCGCTGCATGAAGACCTTCTGGTTGGGCGCCTTCGGGTAGTCGTACCCGGGCGAAACGATGATCCCGTCGGTCTTCAGGTCGTCGGTCAGGTAGTTGAAGAGCTCGCGCATGTCTTCGACGGAGCTGTCGGAGAAGACGGTCGTGTTCGTGGTCACGCGGAAGCCCATCCGCTTCGCCTCCTCGATCCCCTTGATGGCTTTGTCGAAGACGCCCTTGCGATCGACCATGTCGTCGTGGAGGTCGCGCATACCATCGAGATGGATGGTGAAGGAGAAGTACTTCGAGGGGGTGAACTTCGGCAGCCAGCGTTCCAGGAGGATGGCGTTGGTACAGAGCGTGACGAACTTTTTGCGTTCCACCAGGCCGGCCACGATCTTGTCGATCTGGGGGTGCACGAGAGGCTCGCCACCGGCGATGGAGACCACGGGCGCGCCGCATTCTTCGGCCGCCGCCCAGCACTCTTCCGGCGAAAGGTAGGTGTTCAGGATCTCTTCTGGATGCTGGATCTTGCCGCAGCCGACGCAGGCAAGGTTGCAGCGCCAGAGCGGTTCGAGCATGAGGACGAGCGGGTACCGCTTCTTCCGCTGGAGCTTCTGCTTCATCAGGTAACTGCTGACCGCTATCGCCTGGGCCGCTGGGATCGCCATCGCTTCAACTCCCCGTTGATGCCGGTTCTCGGGCCGGCTCCGAAGTGCCGTATCGTACAGCCAGCGTTCGCGCGGCGGTAATTCCGCTGCGAACCGCCGACTCCATGGTGGCGGGCCAGCCCGTGGCAGTATAGGCCCCCGCAAGTACCAGGTTCGGGATTGGCGTATCGCCGGTGGGGCGCACCAGCCCCGGCGCGGGGACGAAGGTGGCATCGGGCTCCTTGATCGCCGAAAATCGCACGATTTCCGCACCCGCGCTCGCCGGAACCGCCCGATGGAGGAGCGGAATGAAGTGCCGTTGCAGTTCGTGTTTCTCCATCGCCATGTAGGGCGCGGCCGCGCTGAGCGAGAGCACGAGGTGCTCGCCGGTCCCCGGCGCGGCCTCATCGAGGCGGCTACGGTTGAATACCCATTGGAGTTCCGACCCGTAGAACGCGGCGAAATAGAACGGAGCGACGGGGCGGTCGAACCAGACATGGAGGTTGATGATCGGCGCAACGGCCAGCGTAGCGAGGTCGGCGAACGGCTCAGCGGCCGCCAACTCGGCTGGCAGCAGGGCGGCGACGCGCGTGTGTGGCACCGCGCAGACGCAGGCGTCGAAC
>JANMTH010000356.1:0-7577 GCA_031390305.1 Thermoflexaceae bacterium | reverse complement strand
GAGCCGATTGTCGTGGACCCGGTTGAGCTGGAGCGCGCGATCGCCATCGTCAACGAGGTGTGTGCCAGCTTCGGCGTTGTGCCTGCGATTTTGGTCGGGCCGTATCACGACCCAGAGGGCCAGGAGCCGCCGGTGACGTTGCTCCGGGCCGCGCTTCCGGTCGAACCGGGATGCGGCGGCTTACTGGAATTGATTCCGGCTCTGGCGTCTGCCCTGCGAGCGGCGCATCTCTATCTTCCGGAACTCCCGCTTCTCGTTGACCCCGTCCCGGCGTGGACCGCTGCCTCGGGTCGCGATACTGACCGGATGTCCTGCGCCCTGGCCTGAAGGGCGGCCGGGAGGGGTCGAGCAGTCCGGGTGACCGCTCCCGCGTGGTCGCGGTACTGTGCGGGTTGGGCGGGCTGACGCCGCTCGATAGCGCCTCGAGGCGAGGCTACCGCCGGTGAAGGTGGCGCGCGAGGTGTTCGTGCAGCGCCGGCGCGGCCACCAGGAACCCTCGGACCGCCGGTTCGGCCTGGTTGAAGCGCATCGGATCACACATCACGTCGGTGGCCCGTAGCCCGGCCGCGATACAGAGCGCCATGCCCGCGGCGACGTCCCACTCGCTGCGGCCGTAGCCGCTGAGGGTCGCGTCGCCCCGGCCCGCCGAGACCAGGGCGAGCCGGTAGGCGACGCTCCCGACACCCAGCGTGCGGCCGCCGAAGGGCAAGGTGGGCACTTCGTCCCACTCCTTTTCGCCCCGGCCAACAAGGACATCGTAGGCCGAAGGGACAAGTGCCCCACTCCGTTCTACCGCCTTCTCGGTCGTGGCCGCGAACATTTCGTCCGTCGCCGGGTTGTAGACAACGCCGAGAACGGGTTCGCCCTCCACGGCCAGGCCGACGGAGACCGCGTATTCGGGAATGCCCTGGAGGAACTCCCTCGTGCCGTCGATTGGGTCGACGATCCAGGCGCGGTCGCGAGTGAGGCGGCGGTCCGTGTCGATGTCCTCCTCGCTCAGCCAGCCATCCTCCGGGAAGGCGCCGCTGATCGCCTCGTGGAGCATCTCGGCGGCGCGAATGTCGGCGTCTGAGACGAGCTCCCAGCCGTCCTTGCGGCCGTAGCGAAGCCCCTCGCGGCGCATACGGGCGACTTCGACGCCGGCGGCGCGGGCGGCCTCGATCGCGACCTTCAGTTCCTGTTCGAACAATGCAATCTCAGTTCACCACGGACGGCTCGGATCGAGCGAGCACACTCAGTTGCGTACGTTGTGGCGCGTTGCCGGACGTCTTCCCCTCACCCCCGACCCCTCTCCCAGTGCGCTGGGCGAGGGGGAGTCAGAGCCGGAGGGTTTCGTGCTCAATCATCGGGGACTTTCTCCGGTTCGGGCTAGGCGAAGGCGGCGAAGATCTCTTCGAACGCCTTCAGCTGGCCGCCCTTTGTGGAGGACGGGACGAGGATGGGCGTCGAGACGCCGGCCGCGAACCAGGCCTCGAGCCCGTCCAGTACTTCGCCCTTCGAGCCGAAGAGCGTGGAGTCGGCCAGCCAGCGGTCGGTCATGAGGCCGGGGAGGCTGTCGCGGTCGCCAGCGGCGAGGGCCTTCTCGATCGCCTCCATCTCCTCAACGTAGCCCGCCTCTTTCCAGTAGTTCCGGTAGTTGGGCAGGTTCAGGTAGCTCGTCAACGTCCGCCGGGAGACGGCGGCGGCCGCTTCGCGGTCGTCGTCGATGCAGGTGGGAAGCATGTCGCCGACGTAGAAGCCCTGATTCAGGCGTTCAGCCGGGACGTGGGCGAGCGAGGCCGCCATGTGCGAGCGCGAGGCGTTCGCCCAAACCGCGCCCTCGCCGATCTCGACCGAGAGGTCGACCATCTTCTCGCGCAGGGTGGCGAGGACGATCGGCGGGAGCTCACCGACCTGCTTGCTGGCGGCGCGCATCTGTTCGACGTACCGGCGCATATCGCTGAGCGGCTTGCCGGTCGCGACGCCAAGACGGTCGTTGGTCGGGCCGTGGCTGACGCCGAGGCCCATGACGAACCGGCCTCCGCTGACTTCGTGAAGGTAGGCGGCCTGCTGGGCCATCTCGAAGGGGTGGCGGACGTAGATCTGGGCGATCGCCGTTCCGAAGCGGATCTCGTTGGTGGCGTGGGCCATGGAGCCACAGAGCCCCATGGAGTCGCCGAAACTGGCGCAGTAAATCCCGGCGAAACCGCGCCGTTCGATCTCCTGGGCCAGTTCAATGGTGGTCTTCCGGCGTCCGGGGACGGCGGCGAGGGCGAGGGCGGGCATCCGGGGCATGGGGGAGACCTCGTGGTGAAGTCATCGGACTATATGGGGCGGCCCGCCAAGGGGACACGATTGACGCGTTGCCCGCGCCCGGTCGATGATCGTCGTACAACGGGGGAGATCGATGGAGGTCGTGACCATTTCGCCGAAGTACCAGGTGGTGATTCCACTCTCGATTCGGAAGTCGTTGGGCCTGAGGCCGGGGCAGAAGGTGGAGATGACGGAGCGGGACGGACATGTCGAGTTGGTCGTGCTCAAGCCGGTGAGTGCCTATCGGGGCTTCCTGCCCGGGATCGAAACCGACGTCCCGAATGACGACCATTCGAACGACCCAGCCGAACGGCCGTATGCAGTCGGCGCAATCCGCCCGGTATGGGAGTACCGGGGGATTCTCAGGGGCAGCGTGAACGACTTCGAACGGGAATCTGACCGGGAGTTCTGAACCGCCAACGCAGCGGCGTGCGTTATCTGCCGAAGCAACCGGGGTAGTCCGACCGCCTCGGCGAGCATCATGCCCGAAGGGCCGCTCGCACACGCTCCTGGAGCGTCTCTCGTGGGCGGGCGGCGACGATGGGGAGGCCGGCGCTGCGGGCCTCGGCGGCCAGCCACTCACCATAACGCCACCAGGCGGCCGCGCCGCGCCGCTGCCAGGGGAGGGTGGTCGAAACGCCGCGGCGCGTCTTCATCGCTTGCTTCACTTCGGCCGCCTCTGGTTCGTGGATGAAGACGCCGTCGGCGGCGCTGTCCGAGCGCTTGATGTCCGCCACGAAGGCCGGGACGAGCCAGGCGCCGTCTACGACGAGCGTTCGGTGCGTGCTCCGTTGGTGGTCGATGGCAGCGGGGAGCGCGTCGCAGATGAACCGGGAAGCGGCGATGTGTTGCGCGCAGAGTTCGTCCGCCGTCGTGGACTCGAGCCGGGCGTGCTCGTCAAGGCTCAGCAGGGTGCGCTCGGGTGATCCTTCGGGGAAGGCTGCCTTGAGCGCGAGCCAGACCGTATCGACCTGGAGCCAACCGGCGCCCAGTTCTCTTGAGAGGGCGCGGGCGGTGGTCGTCTTGCCGGCGGCGGTGGCTCCGCCGATGAAGAAGAGGCGGCGGTCAGTCACTCGAGGCCGCAGGTGAGCCAGGCTCCGAGTCAGTCGGTGGGTACATCTTCGACACCTGTCGGCCCCAGTCCGCCCACACGCCGCTGACGGCTGGACCCTCCGGGTCGCGCGATAGCCACAATAGCGCCCGTCCGGCTTCGGCTGGGCTGGGTTGCCTCGGGTGCGTTATACCGGCAGCCACCGCTTTGGCTATCGCTACTTGGGTCGTCACGACGAGCATCCGCCGCGCCAAGCCTGCGGCGGCTTCGAGCGCGTCCACTACCGGTGCGACTTGCTGAGATGTCCCGGAGGAGAGGTCTAAGAAGTGTGATATCGCATCCAGCGAGTCCGGGTTCTGGGTCACGACCAGTCGCCCCGTCTCCCGAGAGTGTACGACCATCGGGGGAACGCGATGGGCGAACGCGTGCCGATACGCCGTCAGGGTGCCAAGTTCCTCCGCAATCGCGTCCAACTTCGGAGCCAGTTCCGCGACCTTCGGAGTGGCATCTCTTCTCACTGCGTCGCGAAACTCTAACTTAGCGATGTCCACAGATGTCCGCCGACTGAACTCGAGACCGAGGATCTCAACCAGTGAGTGGCAACAATTGTCTATGCTAGCGCGACATGATATGACACCGATCAGGAATTCCCGGTCCGCAGTCCATTGGTCACCATGAGACGGCGAGAGCTCCTCCTGCTTCAAGGCATCCAGAGCGTTGAGTGCGTGAGCCATTCGCCGAGCAGCAAGAAGAAGACTGTCAGCGCGCGGCCCGACCTTCCAGAGCGTGAGGTACGCGAGCGCGGACGCGAGCGGCGCAAACGCAGAGTCCAAACAGCGTACCGGAACTGTTGCGACGATCATCCCCACCGCAGCTGGAACGAGATGGTTTCCTTCGAAGCTGTAGGACTCGCTTCCCGTCACTGACTGCGTTCGATGTGCTCAGACTGTGAGTCGTATCGGTCCCGAACTTCCGCGTTCGTCATCGTCCGTCCTTCACGGAAATCGTCTCGGGCCTTTTCGATAACGCGCCGCTCGTAGACCGCGCGCATCAGATCGTCCCACGTCGAGCCCTCAGGGAGGCCGTTCACGAGACGGATCGCTTCGTCCTTGATGCCAGCAGCCATCGCCTACTCCTTCTATCTCGCAGTATAGCTGAGCCTTCACTGACCCCGGCGTAAGGCCCGCCCCGCTCCCACGCCCGTATGCCGGCCGTCCTCGTACGCTACCAGCCCGTTGACGACAACCATCGCGATCCCCTCTGGCTCCTGCTTCGGGTCCTCGTAGGTCGCGCGGTCGCGGATGGTGGCGGGGTCGAAGAGGACGAGGTCGGCGAAATAGCCCTCGCGCACGAGGCCCCGGTCCGCCAGGCCGAAGCGCTCACAGGAGAGCTGGGTCATGCGGTGGATGGCCTCTTCGAGCGCCAGGACGCCACGTTCGCGGACGTAGCGGCCTAGGATGCGGGGCATGGTGCCGAAGAGCCGCGGGTGGGGATTGCCGTTGAGTGTGGGGATACCGTCGCTGCCGATGAGCATCTTCGGATGGCGGAGGTTGGTCTCGATATCCGGCTCATCGATGATGAACTGGATGCAGATGACTTCTTTGCCGTGAGGGCTGGTGATGATTTCGCGGACGGCTTCGGCGAGGTCCCACTCCATCTCGGTGGCGATATCCGTGAGCATGCGGCCCTCGAAGGCGCGGTAGTCCGGGCAGCTGGCGATCATCACGTTCTCAGCCCAGGTGAGGTCGATCCGATCGAGGTTGACGTACTGCCACATCGGCCCGCTGCCGGCCGTGTAGGGGTAGACATCGAGGGTGATGTCCTCGCCAGCCGCGTTCGCCGCATCGACCATCGCCAGGGATTCCTTCACCCGGCCCCAGTTGCGCTGCCCGGCCGACTTGTGGTGCGAGATGTGAAGGCCGATGCCCGCCTCGCGGGCGATCAGCCGCGCTTCCTCGACAGCCTCGAGAAGGAGGTCGCCTTCGTTGCGCATGTGCGTGGCGTAGAGGCCGCCAAACGGCCGGCATTCGCTCGCCAGGGCCACGACCTCGGCGGTGTCGCTGTATCGGCCCGGTTCGTATATGAGGCCTGTCGAGAAGCCGACCGCTCCCTGCTCCATCGCGAGCGCGACGTGCGAGCGCATCTCGGCAAGCTCTTCGGCCGTCGCGAGCCGCTTTTCGAGGCCGACGACGTGCGCGCGGATGCGGTTGTGGCCGACGAGCATGGCGTTGTTGATCGCCGGCGACTTCGCCATGCAGGCCGCGAAGTACGACGTCAGGTCGGTCCAGCCGGAACCCGGCCCGGAGATGTCGCCGGGCATGTAGACGCGGCCCGGCTCGTTGGGGATCGTGCTGAAGCCGCAGTTCCCGCTGATCTCGCTGGTGATGCCCTGGGCCAGCTTGAACTCCATGCCAGGGTGGCGGAGGAAGGCGCCATCGTCGTGGGAGTGCGTATCGACGAAGCCGGGACAGAGGACCATGCCGCGGCCATCGACCTCGCGTGTCCCCGTGGGCGCCTTGCCCACGTGGGAGAGCCGTCCGTCCGTGACGGCGACATCGGCGCCCACGGCGGGTCCGCCCGAGCCATCAATGACGCGGACGTTGCGAAAGGTGAGGTCGGCGGTCATGGGGAGTACTCCTGCGTCGGTCGCCCATTCTACCCACGGGCGCGCTCCGGGTGCTGGACGAGCGGGAGCGGCGCGCGGAGAATGCGCAGAAAGCGGGCGTAAAGCCCAGGAGGTTTCTGATGAAGGCAGCGAGACTCGTCGACGGCGTCCTCAAGATCCTGGATCTCCCGCCCCCTGCGCCAGGGCACGAAGAGGCGCTCATCAAGATGAGTTCGGCGGGCGTCTGCCATTCCGACCTCCACATCGTCCGGGGCGATTGGGCCGGCGTCCCACCGAACATGCCGCTCGGGCACGAAGGGATCGGTGTCGTCGCGGCGCTTGGCCCCGGCGCCGACCGCTACGTAGCCGTTGGCGACCGCGTGATCCTCGGCCTGGGCGGCACCGGCGGCGGCTACTGGTGCGGCGCCTGCGAATACTGCATGCGCGGCGAACCACGCCACTGCGCCCAGACCAAAGGGATCATGGGCACCTTCTCCGAGGAGTTCTGCGTCTATGCGAAGTCCCTGGTGAAGCTGCCCGATAACGTTGGCGACGAAGAGGCGGCCCTCGCCTGTGGCGGGCTCACGGCCTACGGCGCCGTGAAGAAGCTCCTCAAGCACCACATCCTGCCCGGCCGCCGGATCGCGATCGTCGGCGCGGCTGGCGGCCTCGGCCACTACGCCGTCCAGATCGCCACCGCCTTCGGCTACCGCGTCGTCGCCGTTGATATCGGTGAGGACCGCCTCAAGTTCGCCACCTCGCTCGGCGCCGAGATGGCCGTGAGCCCCGAGGATGCGGTCGCGGCGGCCCAGGCCTTCGACGGCGTCGATGCCAGCCTCTGCTTCTCGGCGAAGCTGGCGGGCTTCGATCTCGGTCTCCAAATGCTCCGTCGCGGCGGCCTCTTCGTCGCCGTCGGCATCCCCGCCAGCAGCGAAGGGAACATCCAGCTCAACCCGTTCGAGTTCTTCCGCCGGGACCCCACACTCATCTACTCGGCGGTAGGGACGGTCCAGGACATGCGCGAGCTTGTGGACATGGCGGCGGCCGGCCGGGTGAAGAGCCACGTCGGCCGCACGGCCGTACTCTCGGAGCTGGAGGACGTGTTCTCCGACCTCGAGGCCGGGAAGTACGTTGGGCGCGCCGTGTTGACGGACCTCACCAGGTAGCTGCGCAGCGAGAGGATCGCGGTCGCACAGCAGGACCTTGGCCCCGGCCGTGAGGCCGGAGATCCCTACCTGCATCAGCGGCTCCAGGCTGCCCGCTACCCGGGAGTCGGACGCGCCAGCAAGGTTGGTAGGCCGTGGCGGCAGCCACGAACCGTCCGTAACCCGCCCGGAAGGGGGCGAACCGCCGCTGCCGTCGCCAATGGCCTTACGACCTCTGTCGTCGCGCGCCAGCGGGACACGCGACTATCGCCAAAATCGTGCGGTGGAATTCCATCACGCAATACATAGCGCGGTACACGCACCGAATGGGCGCCTTAGGAAGGCTTCGTGGTTGACCCCAGTCCAGTGATGTAAGCGGCATGTCCCGCTGCGCTTCGGTGACCTTGCGAGGGCCGGCCCGATCAGACGCGGCATACGACCAGACTAGTCGGTCGCTAGCACCGGCGCCCGCCCCACTACGCCG
>JANMTH010000352.1:0-3727 GCA_031390305.1 Thermoflexaceae bacterium | reverse complement strand
GCCACGCCGCTACCCGCGCATCATCTCGGCGATCCGTTCGCCGATCATGATCGCCGTCAGGTTCGTGTTCGCCCGCGGCAGGTCCGGCATGATCGAGGCATCGACGACGCGCAGCGCCTCCAGCCCGTGGACTGCCCCCTTCTGGTCGACGACGGCCAGCGGATCGCTCGCCGGACCCATTTTGCAGGTGCCGACCGGGTGAACGAGGTGCGAGACCATCGCTCGCAGGTACTCGCGCACGCCTTCGTCGTCCTCAACGGTCTCGGCCGTGGGCATCACGATCCGTTCCGTGATCGCCGCGATCTGGGGTGAGTTGAGGATCGCCCACGCTCGCCGCACGCCATCGACCATCTTGTCCATGTCCTCCTCTTCGGCCAGGAGGTTGATCTCGATAGCCGGCTGCACGTTCAGGTCCCGGCTGGCGAGCCGCACGCTGCCCGCCGATTTCGGCCGCTGCAGCGTCGGGCAGAGCATGAACATGTACTCGACGCCCGGCACCGAGACGCGGAGCTGGGGCGTCCGCTCCGTATCCTGAAACCACATGTACATCTGCATATCGTTGGTAACGTCGCTGCCCGTCGCCGTGTAGCGAAGGCCGACCTGCTGGAGCGGGTCTCCGCGCTTCACGGCGCCGTCCTTCGGGATGGCGATGAGCACGACAGAGGGATGGTCCTTCAGGTTCTCCCCGACGCCCGCGAGTTCGTGAACGACCGGGATCGCGAACTCGTTCAGCTGCTCCGTCGGTCCGACGCCGGAGCGAAGGAGGATCGGTGGCGTGTGCAGCGCTCCCGCGGCAAGGATGATCTCCTCGCCGTAGACGCACTGCATCCGGCCATCAGCCTCGACTTCGACGCCGATCGCGCGCTTGCCTTCGAACAGGACGCGGTTCACGTGGCAGCCGGCGCGAATGGTCAGATTCAGCCGCCCACGGGCGGGCGCCAGGTAGCCAATGGCGGTGGAGAGGCGGAGGGTGCCAACGCGGTTCATCGCCCAAGAGCCGACGCCCGTCGTCCCGGGCACGTTGTGGTCGCTCGATGCCGGATATCCGGCTGCCAGGCAGGCGTCCCGGTAGCTGCGCTGGAGGGTCGTCAGCTCGTCGTCCCGCCAGCGGACGATCGGGATCGGGCCGCCCTTGCCGTGGTAGTCGCCGCCGTGGTCCTGGTCGTCCTCCAGCTTGCGGAAGTAAGGAAGGCACTTCTCCCAGGACCAATCGTCGTTCCCGAGCTCTACCCACTCGTCATAATCCTCGGGCACGCCGCGGATCGCGACGATCCCGTTCACGGCCGAAGAACCGCCGGTCACCTTTCCGCGGGGATAGTTCACGGCCCTTCCGGCAACGGCGTTTCCCGTCCAGTGCCAGTCGTGGAGCTGCGTCGAAGCGCCCGTGCCATCGGCGATATCCGCCGGGAGTGACGAGATGTCGGCATAGTCCGGTCCCGCCTCCAGCAAGAGGACCGAGCGCTCCGGATCTTCCGTCAGGCGCGCCGCCAGCACCGCGCCCGCTGAACCAGCCCCAACGACGATGACGTCGTACCGTGCGGCCATCTGCTGCTCCTCGCCCGCCGGGTTTGCTACCCCTCCGGGGTGGCCCACGGGTCGAGCCGGAGTCTACCTTACCTTCCGCCGATCGGGACACCGCTGGTTGCGATTCAGCGCTTCGCGTCTAGCACGCAGCTTTGAGACGTTCGGTTGCTCCTGCCCAGCGCATCGGGAGACCATCATGGCCTCAGCCAGCACGCGAATGAAAACCAACCTTGAAGCGTCCAGGCAGGCCGATCCAGCAGAAACGAATTGCCGCATAGCCCCCCTCGCCCGCGACGCAGGAGTCGGGAGAGGGGGTTGGGGGGTGAGGGCCAACCGAGACGGCGCCCCTACCGCTTCCGGGCGATTACGTCCCGCGCGGCCTGGGCGACGCGGGCGGGGGTGAGGTCGAAGAAGTCGAGCAGTTCGTCCCACTTGCCGCTGGTGCCGTAGCGGTCGACGCCGACGAAGGCGACGGGCGTGGGCACGGTCTCCGCGAGGACGCGTGCGACGGCCGTGCCGAGGCCGCCCGTCGTCTGGTGCTCCTCCGCCGTCACGATCGCTCCCGTCTCGCGGGCTGCCGCGATGACCGCCTCGCGGTCGATCGGCTTAATCGTCGCCATGTTCAGGACGCGGGCGGAGATCCCTTCGTTGGCGAGGACATCGGCCGCCTTCAGGGCGATTTCGACCATCACCCCGCAGGCGATGATCGTCACGTCGCTCCCGGCACGGAGCTGGTTCGCCTTCCCGATCTCGAAGCGGTAGCTCCCGTCGTAGAGTACGCGGATCTTCGGGCGACCCGTCCGCACGTAGGCCGGCCGCGTCGTGTGGCCGACCGCGACGATCGCCTGCCGGGCCTCCTCGAAGTCCGCCGGGACGATCACGTCGAACGAGATCAACGAGGTCGCCAGCGAGAGGTCCTCGATCGCCTGGGCGCTCGCCCCGTCTTCGCCGACGGTGATGCCGCCATGGCTGGCGACCGCTTTCACGTTCATCCCTCCGCGCGGCTGCGAGACCGACGTCCGCAGCTGGTCGAAGCAGCGTCCGGGGAGGAAGGCGGCGAAGCTGGCGATGAACGCCGTCTTCCCGGCCGCCGCCAGCCCGCAGGCGATCCCCACCATGTTCGCTTCGGCCACGCCGACGGTCATCCAGCGCCGGGGGTGCTTGTCGCCGAAGTGGTGGCCCATCGTCGAGGCCGAGAGGTCGGCGTCGATCGCCATCACATCGACGCCTTCATCGACGAGTTGGAGGAGCGCTACCGGGTAGGCCTCGCGGGTAGCGGCGGAGGTCATCGTCGGCGTCGTCACAGCCCCGCCTCGATCTCGGCCAGCGCTGTTGCCAGCTGTTCAGTCGTGGGCGCTTTGCCGTGGAAGCTCGGGTTGTTCTCCATGAAGCTCACGCCCTTCCCCTTCACCGTGTGAGCGACGATGCAGCGTGGGCGCTCGTGAGGGCGTTCGGCCTCGCCGATCGCCTGGTCGACGGCCGCCATGTCGTGCCCATCGACTTCGATCACCTGCCAGCCGAAGCCGCGCCACATCTCCACCGGGTGCGTCTTCATGATCGTGTCCGCGAAGCCGTCGTTCTGGATGCCGTTGCGGTCGACCATCGCGATAACGCGGTCGCCGAGGTCGAAGTGGGGGACGGCCATCGCCGCCTCCCAGACCTGGCCCTCGTTCAGTTCGCCGTCGCCCATGAGGACGAAGCAGCGGAAGTCGCGCCTATCGGCCCGTCCCGCCATGGCGTGGCCGATGGCGAAAGAGAGGCCCTGGCCGAGCGACCCACCCGACATCTCGATCCCCGGAGCGGCGCCCATCGAAGGGTGGCCCTGGAGTGGGCTGCCAAGGCTACGGAAGCTCGCCAGCAGCTCGGTACTGAAGTAGCCGCGTTCGGCCAGGATGCTGTAGTAGAACGGCGTGGCGTGGCCCTTGGAGAGGATGAAGCGGTCCCGTTCCGGCCACGCGGGCGCTTCCGGGTCGCAACGAAGATGGTTCCAGAAGAGCGAGACGCCCAGTTCGACCGCCGAAAGCGAGCCGCCGGGGTGGCCGCTCTGGGCGGCGTAGACCATCCGCACGATATCGGCCCGGACGCGTTTGGCGACGGCCTTGAGTTCGGCGATTGAGTGGGCGGGCGGGGCAGCTGTGGTCACCGGGAGAGTCTACAGAAGGGATGGGCGATGAGCGATGAGAGCGGCGGAGCAATGAGCGAT